>NZ_JBHZCY010000055.1:0-4961 GCF_042786665.1 Kitasatospora sp. NPDC059146
TAGCGGGCGTTCGGGCCGAGGGCGGTGGCGCAGTCGGCGATGGACTGCTTGCGGGGTACGGCGAGGTCGGAGGAGCCCATGTCCTCCTGGAGGCCGGGGCACTGGAGGGCCCGCTCGCCGGTGCCGCGCTGGTCGTACATGATCAGGCGGTAGTCCTTGAGGACGGGCTCCAGCTTGCTCGCGATCCGGCGGATCAGCGGGACGCCGGGCTGGCCGGGGCCCCCGGCGAGGAACACCAGGTCGCCCTTGGGGGCGTCGGCGTTGCCGGTCATCGCCACGTCGAGCTGGAGGGTGCCGGGGGTCCGGCCGCTGTGGTCGAGCGGCACGGTGAGGGTTCCGCAGGTGAATTCGGGCGCGCCCTGGCAGGGTGCCTGCCCGGTGACGCCGCCGCCGTGGCGCTGGGGTTCGGCCGGGGCGGCGACGGCGGGGCCGGCCAGGGTGGTGCCGGCGACCACCGCGACGGCGCCCAGCAGGGCGGCGATGCGGCCGCGCGTGCTCGTCATGTTCGTCGGGGTTCCTTCCGCTCGCGCCGCGTCCGTGCTGACGCGGTCACGGGAGAAGCCTGCGCCCGGGCGACTTCGATGGCGAGCATTCGTGTCAGGATTCGACCAGGGTCGAAGGGTTGACGACCGAAAGGGCGACAAAGCCGACCGTTCCGGCAGGTCGGCAGAGGGGTGGACGGCATGATCCGGCTCACGATCGACTCGACCGGGCTCGCCCGCACCCGGTTCGTCGTCTCCCCGTTGCACGAGGCGGTCAACACCCTGATGGCCGCCTCCGCGCTCAACTCCCGCACCGGCCCGTACGCCTGGGTCGGCCGGACCCGCCGGGTGCTGCGCCGGGAGGGGCTGGAGCTGCTGTCCGGGCTGGCGCTGGAGCGGGCCGGCGGCTACCTCCCCGACTTCCTCGCCCCGCACCCGACCGGCCCGGACCCGACGATCGCCGAGCAGCTGACGGCCGTCCGCCGCGCCGACCCGGAGCGGGTGCTGGCCGAGTTGGACACCGTCCGCCACGGGCTGCCCGCCGCCAACCTGGCCGGCCGGCCGCTGCCGGACGTGGTGCTGCGCACGCTGCGGCGCGGCCCGCGCCACTTCGCCGAGCGGGTCGCGGACGAGCTGGGCCGGTACTGGGAGCTGGCGGTCGCCCCGTACTGGCCGGACGCCCGCGCGGTGCTGGACGCCGAGATCGACCGGCGCGGCCGGCACGTCGCCCGGTACGGCACCGGTTCGCTGTTCAACTCGCTCTCCCCGGAACTCTCCTGGTCGAACGGGATGATCCAGCTGGAGAGCCGCTTCGAGGTGAACCTGCCGGCCCGCATGGTGCTGCTGATGCCGACGCTGGTCAGCCGCTCGATCCACGTCATCCTCGACACGGTCGACGGCTGCCACCGGGCGCCGACGCTGATGTACCCGATCACACCGTCCGTGCCCGCGCCCCGGACACCCGCGCCCGCCCTGGCCCAGCTGGTCGGGCCCACCCGGGCGGACCTGCTGGCCGCACTGGTCGACCCGGCGACCACCGCGGCGCTGGCCGCCCGGCACTTCCTCAGCGCCGGAACGGTCTCCTACCACCTGGGGGTGCTGCACCGCTCGGGGCTGGTCAGCCGGGTCCGCAGCGGGCGGGAGGTGCTGTACCGGCGGACGCCGCGCGGGGAGGAGCTGGTGACGGCGCCCTGAGGAGCGCACCGCGAAGGGCGCATGAGCGGGCGTGTGCTCCCGATTTCGCGCCCCTCAGGTCCGTTTCACACCAATGCGCGCGGGAGCACCACCCGCACCCATTCCTCCGGCTGTGACAGGTGCGGAGCGTGACCGGCGCCCTGGT
Source organism: Kitasatospora sp. NPDC059146 (assembly GCF_042786665.1). Taxonomy (NCBI): domain Bacteria; kingdom Bacillati; phylum Actinomycetota; class Actinomycetes; order Kitasatosporales; family Streptomycetaceae; genus Kitasatospora; species Kitasatospora sp. NPDC059146. The sequence continues at coordinate 1,822 of NZ_JBHZCY010000055.1, forward strand.
AGAGGTGCCGTTCCGCCTTCGCGAGGGTGAGGTCGATGATGTCCAGCACCTCGCCGTACATCGGCGGGCTGTCGTCGCTCTGCGTGAGCAGCACGGCCTCGGTGAAGTCGCCGAGCGCGGTCAGGTCCAGATCCAGCGCGTCCGGGTCCCGCAGCTCGTCCAGGTAGGTCGGGGCGTTGCGGATGAAGGTGTGCCGCACCGGTGCGGGCAACTGGGCCCACGCCCCCGGCCCGAAGGCGACCGTCTCCACGAACAGCTCCGCCGCCGCGGCCGACTCCGCCTGCTCCAGCAGCTCCCGGACGGCGGCGATCCGGACGGCGAGGGCGGCGGCGATCGGCCGCAGCTCCGGGTCGGTGAGCAGGACGCCGGTGCCCGGCGGCTCGTGCACGGCGATCCCCCGCAGCAGGTCGGGCCGGGCGGAGGCGAGCCGCAGCGCGATCAGCGCGCCGTACGAGTTCCCGCAGACGAAGGCCGGCGCGAGGCCGAGGCCCTCGATCAGCCCGGCCAGGTCGGCGGCGTCCTCGTGCACCGAGCCCTGGGTCAGCGGGTCCTCGCTGCGGCTGTGGCCCCGGCGGTCGTAGGCGACGACGGTGGTGGACTCGGCGAGGCCCGGCATCACCCGGGCCCAGGAGTCCGCGTCGGTCCACGAGCCGTGCACCAGGACGACACCGGGGCCTTCGCCTTGGGCCTCGTAGTGCAGCCCGACCCCGTTCACCCTGATCTCGGCCATCACGAGCCTCCCGATGTCGGCGGTGCTCCCTCACCAGCCTGACACAGGCGCGCGGAACGGACAGATCGGTCAGATCGGCCGGATCGCTCAGATCGGGGACTCGAAGAGGTGCGGCTCCCAGTGACCGAGCCAGGAGGAGGTGGAGGAGGGCAGGGCCAGGCCCTCGGTGGACTCGTCGTAGGGGAGGAAGGAGGTGGGCGCGAACCAGCCCTCACCGGGGTCGATGCGCAGGCGGAGCAGGCGCAGCGGGCGGTGCAGCGCGAGGTACATGCGCAGGTCGTCGGTGGAGGGGCGGTGCTCCTCGTAGCGCTCCTGGACGCAGCGGCAGATGGTCAGGATGTCGGTGTCGGCGAGGAGGAGGTAGCGGGGGCCGGGGCCGAGGTTCACGCAGAGTCGTCGGCGGGCCTTCCGGCGCTCGCCGTAGGGGAGGTTCTGGTGGTTGTCGACGTGGAGGCCGGGGCGCCGGCCGGACTCGGGGAGGACGTGGGTGGTGGACTGCCCGGGCGGGTCGTCGGCGTCACCGAGGGTGACGGGGTGCGGATCGCCGAGGGTCTCGACCAGCGCGGCGAGGGTGTCGCGGTCGGTGACGGTGTCGGGGAGCCGGAACAGCTCGACCAGACCGGAGGCGGGGGTGAAGTAGCCGGGGGCGAACCGCTCGGGGTAGCCGCCGGGGAGGGGCTCCCAGGCGGTGGGGTCGGGGACGGCGGCGCCGGTCTCGTAGTCGGGCTCGAAGTAGAGGCGACGGGGGCGGCCGTAGTCGCAACGGGCGTGCAGGGCGGCGGGGTTGCGGAAGGCGATCGCGGCGGGGTGCATGGCGGGTGGACTTCCTTGCGGGGTGGTCGGCAGGGGTGGGGAGGTCAGGTGAGGAGGACGCGCGCCCAGACGCGCTTGCCCGAGCCCCGGCGGACGACGACGCCGAAGTCGAGCGAGAGCTCGCGGACCAGCTGGATGCCCCGGCCGCCCTCGTTGAAGCGGCGCAGCCGGGGCTTCTGGAGCGGCAGGTCGAAGCGCGGGTCCCAGACTTCGAGGCGGCAGTCGCCGCTGAACTCCTGGAGGTAGAGGCGGACTTCGCCGTCGCCCTGGCAGGCGTGGACGACGGCGTTGGTGACGAGCTCGGAGCCGATGAGGACGAGGTCGTCGACCTTGTCGCCGCAGTAGCCCCAGAGGCCGAGCTGGTTACGGATGTGGCGCCGGGCGATGCGGACCGAGGTGGAGTGCTCGGTGAGGGTGAGCTCGGAGGTGCGGAGGAGAGGTGTGCTCAACGCGGACATGGGTGCCCCTTCGCTTCGACACGACGTCAGGTACGTGTCCGTGCGGTCACGTTGAGTGTGGAGGATGCGAAATCGAAACCGCAACATCATTGCTCGAAGAAATTAATTGATCTTGAAACTGGCTTGAGTCGAGGCCTGGACTCTGGCGAGACTGGTGCTCCAACACCCGGAGGGAGGGACGCCACTTGAGCAGGGACCTGTCCGCGATCAGGCAGATCCGCCTTGGCGAGGAGCTGCGCGCCTGGCGACTGGAGAACAACAAGACACTGGCCGACGTCACGGCCGGTTTGAAGGGGTGGAGTGCCGGTCGCCTCAGCCGAATCGAACGAGCCCTGCAGCCGATCACGGCCATCGATCTCGCAACTCTGCTCGACCACGTCGGGATCACCGGCCAGGAGCGCGAGGATCTCGAAGGCCTCCTCGGCGACGCCCCGGCAAGGCAGTGGTGGCGCACCCTGGACTTCGCCAACTCCATCACTGCGGCTTTCAGTGAGTACCTGGCGCTCGAAGCCGATGCCTCACAGATGTTGAACTACTTCCCCTCGGCCTTCCCCGGCCTCGTCCAAACCGAGGGGTACGCCAAGGAGATGATCGCGGCCGGTCTCAGCGCGCCCAATGACGAACAGATCGAGACCGCGACCGAAGTCCGGATGCTGCGTCAGCGCCGCCTGACCAAGGATTCCGCCCTCAACCTCGACGCGTACTTCGGCGAGGTGGCCCTGCTGGTCGCCGGCGACCGGAACGTCCTGATCGAACAGATCCGCCATACGATCAAAGTCGCCCAGTATCCGAATGTCAGCATCCGGATAGTGCCGTTGAGTGCCGGTCGACAAGGCATCTTGACCTCGGGACTCACCCTGATGAGGTTCCCCGACGACCCCGAAGACGGCTTCGTATTCATCGAAGCCGTTGGCGGTATGCTCCCGCGTAGAACCGGCCGCGACGTTCGCCGCGCCGAACGGGCCTTCGCCCGACTCCAGCGCTGTGCCCTGTCGCCGGAGGAGACCATCGCCGCCCTTGAACGCAAGTTGGAAGAGCTGACGTGAGCGAGAAGCACGACCCGTACAACCATGACCCAGCCTCTGCCGATTGGTTCAAGTCTCCCTTCTCCGGTGATGACAACGGCGACTGCGTGATCA
>NZ_JBHZCY010000055.1:5060-56185 GCF_042786665.1 Kitasatospora sp. NPDC059146
ATCGCCCGGTTCGACAACGGCGACGTCTGGCTCGGCGACGACAAGAACCCCGACCGCCCCCACCTCGCCTTCAACCACAGCGAGTGGACCGCCTTCATCCAGGCCATCGAAGCCCGCGACCCCCGCTTCACCGCCTAACTGCTCCTCCAGCCCGGCCCGTTCACCCACGGGCCGGGCCGCTGCCCAAAGGGGAGGTCTCATGCACGACCCCTACGCGCACGACCCTGCCGACGCCGAATGGGTCAAGTCCCCGTTCTCCGGGGACTCCAATGGCAACTGCGTGATCATCGCCCGGTTCGACAACGGCGACGTCTGGCTCGGCGACGACAAGAACCCCGACCGCCCCCACCTCGCCTTCAACCACAGCGAGTGGACCGCCTTCGTCCAAGCCATCGAGGCCCGCGACCCCCGCTTCACCGCCTAACTGCTGCCCCTGCCCAGCCCGTTCACCAACGGGCCGGGCAGGGGCGCGGGCCGGCTCCCCCGGTGCGGCTCGCCCGTCGATCAGGCATTGCCTACAGTGACCCGCATGTCTATCGGGGTGGGATACGTGGTCAGCGGCCGGTACCGGCTCGACCGGTTGATCGGGCGCGGCGGGATGGGCCGGGTGTGGGGTGGCCACGATGCCAACCTCGACCGGGTCGTCGCGCTCAAGGAGCTGATGCTCCCGGACGACCTCCCCCCTGAGGAGCGACGCGAGTTGGTGGAGCGGGCGATGCGCGAGGCGCGCGTCGCGGCCCGGTTGCGGCACGACGGGGTGATCACCGTCCACGACGTCATCACCGACGGCGGCATCCCGTGGATCGTCATGGAGCTGGTCCGCGGCTCTTCCCTCGGTGAGGAGGTCCGCGAACGCGGGGCCATGGACTGGCGCCGGGTCGCGGAACTCGGCGCCGCCATGGCCGACGCACTCGCCCACGCGCACGCCGCCGGCGTCGTGCACCGCGACTTGAAGCCGGAGAACGTCCTGCTCGCCGGCGACCGCGCCGTCATCGCCGACTTCGGGATCGCCCGGCTCCTGGACGCCACCACCCAACTCACCCGCACCGGCGTTGCGATCGGCACCCCGCACTACATGTCGCCCGAGCAACTGGAGGGCGTCGAGGCCGCGCCCGCCAGCGACATGTGGTCGCTGGGCGCGACGCTGTACACGATCGTCGAGGGCCGCCGCCCGTTCGACGCGACGACGCTGACGGCGCTGTACGTCTCGATCCTCACCCAGCAGCCCGCGCCGTTCAGGAACGCCGGGCCACTGGCCGATCTGCTGGGGACGCTGCTGAGCAAGGACCCGTCGCTGCGCCCGGACGCGCTCGCGACGGCCGACTCGCTGCGCCGCAGCCTCCGGAGCCCGCTGCCGGGCTACACCCCGACCGTGGTCGTACCGACGAGGGTCGACCACGTCCCGAGCCCGAACCCGAACCCGATTCCGTCTTCGCCTCCGCTTCCGCCTCCGCCGAACCACCCGCCGGTCCAGGGCCCGACCTCGTTGGCGGCCCTGCGGCCGCTGTTCACCTGCACGCCCGAACAGGTCGTCGAGCAGGCGTGGTTGCAGCCGGTCCGCGCCCAGGGCTCGCCCGCACTGGCGGTGTGCCTGCGCGGGCAGGCCCTGGGGCGGCTCTGGTCGTCGGTGGAGGTCCACGGCTTGATGAGGCTGTCGCCGGCCCTGCCGGTGCCCGGGCTGTTCGGCCCGGACGAAGGGGTGGTGCTGGCGGACGGGCCGGACACCGCGGCCCTGACCGTCCTGCAGCGGATGCCGGACCCGTCCTCCCAGGGGCCCCGGCAGGTCCTCGTCGAGGCCGATCTGCGGGGGCAGGCACCCGTCCTCGGCCGACCACTGGACGCACTGGACGCACCGGACGGGTCGCAGCCGTACACCACCGGCGCCGCCTTCCCCCACCAGGGCATACGGGCGATCGCCCTGGCCGGGCCGGGCGTACCACCCTTCGCCCTGACGGGACCGAACCGTCGCCTGCGCTTCGCGGGCGGCGCGCACCCCCGGCAGCTGCTGTCCGCCGCCGAGGGCATCGTGATCGGCTGGGGCGACGGCACGGGCCGGGCCCCGGCCGGTGCCGTCGCCTGGGACGGGTCGAACGGCCGGGTCCTGCACGCCTTCGGTGGCAGCCCGGTGGTGACCGGCCTCGCCCTCAGCACCTCGGGCACGCTGGCCTGCGTGTCCGGCCCGGACGCCGTCGCCGTCCACGAGACGGCCACCGGCACGGAACTCGGCCGCCTGCCGATCGCCACGGCCGGGGGCGAACAGTCCGGGGAACTGGCCCTGGTGTACGACTTCCTCCGGCGGGTCGTCGTGGTTCACGTCCTCGACGACGCCATCCGGGTCTGGGACCTGAACCAACGCCAGGTCGTCGCCGAACTGCCCGGGCTCGGCGAACGGGCCGTCGCCGCACGGGTGATGGCGTTCGGCGTCAAGCCCGCTCTGGTGGTCGCCACACCGCGACGGGTCGGCGTGCTGAACCTTCCCGGCCCGAGGTTCGGCACCACGAAACGGCCGTGAGCGCGAGAAGACGGCGCGAGAGGGCGGTGTCCGCTGCCCCGCACCGACTCCGGTGTGACCTCACCCCGGGGGTGACCAGTCCTGGTTCGCGCAGGTCAGCCACCGATCGGCGGCCGCGCGTGCCTGGTCCGCCTGTTCCGGGGTCACGACGCCCTCGGCGTCCGGCGCCCGGTCGAGGAGGTCCCGGACCATCCTCATCTGATCCGCGCTGACGGCCCAGCGCAGCCAGGTCGAGGAGCCGTCCTCGTGCCAGTCCATGATGTTCAGGGTGTGCCGAACGCTCATCATGTCCTCCCGCGTGTCGGCCCGGGCGGGCCCGGGCTCGCCTGGCTCCGGCCCCAGGGCGGGCCCGGGCCGACCCGTCACCCTGCGAGGCGGACGCGTTCGGCCTGCGGTCCCTTCTGGCCCTGGGTGATGTCGAACTCGACCCTCTGGCCTTCCACCAGTTCACGGAAGCCCTGGCTGTCGATGTTCGAGTAGTGCACGAACACGTCCGGACCACCGCCGTCCTGCTCGATGAATCCGAAGCCCTTCTCGGCGTTGAACCACTTGACTGTCCCAGTAGCCATAACCCCTCCTGGGAGAACGAGGCTGCGCTTCGCCAGGTCGGACGAAGCCGGTGCCGGAAGACTCGCCGACAAGAACCGACGTGGACACTCATTCGGCAAAGAGCGGCTACCCGGTTCCACCGTAGATCCCGCACCCAAGCCTGTCCTGCGGAGAGCCCGGAGGCCGGCCCGCACCGAGACACCGCACATGCCCGCCCCCCGACGGACCGCACCGCCGCCCGGCCCCGCGCTCCGCCCTGCGGAACAAGGGGGCCCGCAGAGTCCCCGCCCCCGCGGACCTCTCCCGCCCGACACGGCCCCCCGCCCCAGATCCTGCCGCGCTGCCGTACACCCAACTACCATCCCGGCCCGGCCCGTTCACCAACGGGCCGGGCCGCTACGGCTCACCCACCTGGCCGCTCGGGGCCAGGTCCCACACGCGCAGCATCCCGTCCTGGCTGCCGGAGATCACATGGGGGCGGCTGTCCAGCACCGCGGTCGCCATCGCCCGCACCTTGTCGGCATGGCCGACCACCGGCGCGCCGACCCGCCTGACCGTCGCCGGATCCCACACCTGGAGCGTCCAGTCCTCGCCTCCGCTGACGATGCGGGGGCGGCCTCCGATCGTCGTCGTGACCACCGACAGCACCCAGCCGTCGTGGCCGGTGAGCGGCTCGCCGACCTGCTCGCACGCGGTCAGGTCCCACACCCGCACCGTCTCGTCCCCGCCGCTGGTGACTGCGACGGGGCGGCCGTCGACCACCGCCGTCGCCACGGCCGCCACCGCGGCCGCGTGGCCGGTGAGCGGTTCGCCGACCTGCTCGCACGTGGTCAGGTCCCAGACCCGCGCGGTCCGGTCGCAACTGCCGGTGACCGCCACAGGGCGGCCGTCGACCACCGCCGTCGCCACCGCGCACACCTCGCCGGTGTGGGCGGCGAGGGGTGGGCAGATCTGCCGGCCGGTGGCCAGGTCCCAGACCCGCGCGGTCCGGTCGCAACTGCCGGTGACCGCCAGGGGACGGCCGTCGACCACCGCCGTCGCCACCGCCAGCAGCGGTTCGGTGTGGCCGGTCGCGATACGACGCTCGGAGCGGTCGGGCGGGGAGCCGGTGGCCCGCTCGACGCCCCACGGTACGGAGGATTCAGCACCCGGGCGGATGTTCCGCAGATCATCAGACATGACCGGCACAGTAGCCGCGCCCTCGGGTCGCGTCCGGCCCTCTCAGCCCATGCCGCGGACCGGCGGCTCGTCCCTGGTGCCGTCCTCGGCGACGACCGTGAACTCCTCCCGGCCGGCCGCCGAGAGGTCCACCGGGTAGAGCGAGGAGGTGTCGTTGACGTCCAGTTCGCGGCTCTGCCGGCCGGTCGCCGCGTCGATCCGGGCCAGCCGGTCGCGGGTCATCGCCCACACCGACGTCCCGTCGACCAGCACGCCCGTCACCTGGTCGTCCAGGGCCGCCGTCCACTGCTTGGTGCCGTCCGCGAGGGAGTACGCGACCAGCCGCCCGGTGGCGGTGCGGCTCGGGTGCGGACCGCCGCTGATGCTGACGTCGCCCTGCCGCTCCCCCGGCACGATGAACAGGTCCCCGACCACCACCGCGCCGAGCAGCGGCCGGGCGGTGAACTCGTCGAAGGCGTGGACGCCGCCCAGCATCACATCGAGGTCGTACTCGCCGCCGGAGACCGCGATCGACGCCCGCTGGCGACCAGTCCGGTCGAAGCTGAACACCGCGTGGGTGCCGCGCTCGGCCTGGGCGTCGACCCAGACCACGAGCGGGTCGACGGAGACCACCATGAAGTTCTTGAGCCCGCCCTCGGCCGGCATGGCAGCCCGCGTCCGCCCCTGCCCGTCCCCGGACGCCAGGGTGTGCACGACAGCCGTCCCGTCACCGCACTCCGCGGCCGTCACCACGTCCTGGTCCGCGCCCGCGACCTCGACCGGGGTGCACCCGGCGTCGGGCGCGCTGCGCCACAGCTCCCGGCCGTCGGTCAGCCGGACGGCGCGCCAGCCGTCGGTGCCCTGCAGCACGGCCTGGGCGCCCGCCACCGCGACGAGGTCGGAGTCCGCGGTGTCGCCGTCCCGGGCGGGTGCGTTCACGGTGGCGGTCCAGCCCTGCTTGCCGTCCGCGAGGTCCAGCGAGGTGACCGCCGCGCAGGGCTTGCCGTGCGGGGAGTGCCCGACCAGGCCGATGCCGCCCGCGCCGATCCCCCGGCTCATCGTGCACACGGAGTCGGAGCCGGGCGGCGTCCACTGCCAGGCGACCGCTCCCCCGCTGCTGCGGTAGGCGACCACCTGATCGGGGCGGACCCGCACCACCAGGCTGCCGCTGGTCCAGCTGCCGACCGCGCGGACCGTGGACGGGCGGTCCGCCGGGGCCCGCCAGGCGTCGTTGAGGCCGTCCCCGGCGAAGCCGAGGAAGATCGCCAGCCCCAGCACGGCGCCGACCGCCGCCGCGGGCAGCCCGCGCCTGGGGTGGATCAGCGCCCAGACGAAGCCGGCGCCGCAGGGCAGCAGGCCGAGGATGCTGACGGCGCCCAGGTAGCCCAGGCTGTCGCCGCCGAACCCGTTCGCGGGGCCGAACAGCACGGCCAGGCCCATGCTCGCGAACATGGCCCCCAGCACACCGCCGGTCAGTACCGCCCCGGTCTCCCGGTGCTCGGCGAACCTGGCTGCCCACCTCGTCCTTGCCCGGACGACGCTGTCCTCGGGCCGCTCGGCCATGCCCGTCTCTCCCCTGCGAAGCGCCGCCCCCGCAGTGGGACGTCGATCATCGGATCGTCGCAGAACGGGGCAAGATCCTGAACAAAGAGCAGGGAAAACCACGTCCTTCCCTGCACATGGGAGGCCCGGACCGGCGCGATCGTGACGAATCGCGCCCCACCGCCCCACCAGCCGCCCACACCTGCGGCGCTTACGACCGGTCAGCCCGCCGCCCAGCCCGGGAGGCCCGGCAGCACCGCCTCGGCGAGGCGGTAGAGGGCGGCGTCGTCGATCGGCAGCGAGTCCTTGCGCCAGGCACTCACCTCGAAGCTGCCGCCCGTCCCGTCCGGGTTCTTCGCGACGGCGAGCGCGTGGGCGGGGGCGCCGGTGCCCGCGGTGGACTTGCCGCCGCCGAGGGCGAAGGAGAACGTCATCGTGGGGGTGCGGTAGAACATCGCCTTGTGCCCGAGGACGGGTGCGCGCGGGTCCGCCGGCGGGTACAGCCGGGCGTAGTCGTCCACGTCGACGTACGCGCTGTCGGCGAGCTGGACGTAGAGCTCGCCGAACTGCACCTCCGCCGCACCGTAGGCGTCCTTGTCCAGGGCCGACCCGCCGCTCAGCGTCATCCCGGCCTGCGCCACCAGCACCCGCTCCTTCGGCACGCCCATCAGCACCGGCAGGTCGGGGCGGTTGAGCGCGGCGCACAGCGCCGGGTACCTGGCCGAGTCCGTCGGCTTCGCCGGACTGCACTTCGCCGGCGTGTTGCTCGGCCCGAAGCCCCGGCCGTCCCCGGTCAGGTACCAGAGGCCGGCGAACAGCGCCCCCACCAGGACGACCGCGAGGGCGACCTGCACGCCCACCCGCGGCGCCCGGCCGTCGGCTCCGGGGCCGGGGCCGGGGCCGGGGCCGACGCCGGGTTCTGCCTCCGCCTCAGACCCTGCCTCCGGCCCGGGTTCCGCCTCCGGCTCCGGCTCCGGCTCCGGCCCGGTGCTGCCGGCCTCCACGATTCCCCCACGATCACCAGTCACCGGCGGACCCTACCCCCGGAAACGCCCGTCCGCACCGGCAATTTCCCCGGCCCCGACGTCGCGTCAGTCCGCGAAGACCGGCCGGTCCTTCACGAACTCGACGTACTCGAACACCGCCCCGCCCGGGTGCCGGACGGTCGCGTTGCGGCCGGTCGGCACCTCGTTGGGGCCGTCCAGCAGTTCGCCCCCCAGGGTGGCCAGCAGCGGCCCGAGGCCGTCCAGGTCGTCGACCAGCAGCGTGCTCTGCACCCTGCGGAAGCGCGCCACCGCCTCCTCCGGGCCCGCGACGACCAGCAGACCGCCGATCCGCGCGACCTCCACCCCGGCGTACGGGAAGCGCAACCCCTCGCGCTCGCCGGTGAGTTCGCGCAGCGTGGGCAGGGCGGCCTCCAGGTCGTCCACGTAGACCCGGGCCAGAGTCTCCAGCACCTTCATCGTCACAACCTCCGGAGGATCCACTCGACCACCAAGATCAGTTCGGCTTTCCCGAACTGTCGAACTGAGATACTAGACAGCGCGCCGCCCCACCGCCAGGGCCGGCCGGAGCCACCGAGGAACCCGAGGAACCCGAGGACCCAGATGCGGACCCTGCCCCAGCCCCACCCCGAGGACTTCGACCTCGCCACCGTCCTGCACGCCCTCGGCGACCCGGTCCGGCTCGAACTCGTCCGCCGCCTCGCCGAGGAGGGCGAGACCACCTGCAGCCCCGAGGGGCTCACCGTCCCCAAGTCGACCCTCTCCAACCACTGGCGGATCCTGCGCGAGGCCGGCCTGGTCACCGTCCGCACCAGCGGCAAGGCCCGCCTGGTCACGCTCCGCCGCGACGCGCTCGACGCCCGCCTCCCCGGCCTGCTCGGCGCCGTCCTGGACGAGCTGACGCCCGCCCGCGCCGGGTGACGAACGCCCGTGCCCCCGGGGTAGGTTGAAACGGACCGGGGCACGGCCGCCGGAGCGGGGCACGGGCGCCGGAGCGCGGAAGGGGCGGGGGATGCAGCCGGGCGAGGTACTCGACGGGCGGTACGAACTGGTCGAGCAGATCGGCGAGGGCGCCTTCGGCGCGGTCTGGAAGGCCCGCGACGCGCGCATCCGACGCCTCGTCGCCGTCAAGGTGCTGCTCCCCGGTGCCACCGGTGGTGCCGGCTCCGGAAAGGACGCCGCCCGGTTCGCCCGGGAGGTGGCCACCGCCGGCGCGCTCAACCACCCGTCCATCGTCACCGTGCACGACTTCGGGCAGCACCGCACCGCCGACCGCCCGGTGTTCTTCCTGGTCATGGAGCTGCTCGACGGCGCCCCGCTCAGCCGCCACCTGGCCGCCGGGCCGCCACCGCTGCCCCTGGCCCTCGACTGGGCCGCCCAGATCGCCGGGGCACTGGCCACCGCGCACCGGGCCGGGGTCGTCCACCGGGACGTCAAACCGGCCAACGTGATGGTCCAGTCCGCCGGTGCGGTCAAGGTGGTCGACTTCGGCATCGCCCGCACCGGCACCGCCGACGACGGCGTCACCAGCACCAACGTGATCGTCGGCACCCCCGCCTACATGGCCCCCGAGCGCTTCGAGAACCGCGCCCTCGACGCCCGCTCCGACCTCTACGCCTTCGGCTGCCTGCTGCACGAAGTCCTCACCGGCCGCCCGCCGTTCAGCGGCACCCTGTACGAGCTGATCCGGATGCACGGCGAGGTCCCGCCGACCGCCCCCGGTGCCCTGCGGCCCGGACTGCCGGCCGAACTCGACGCCCTGGTGCTGGACCTGCTCGCCAAGGACCCGGCCCACCGACCGGCCGACGCCGGCGGCGTCGCCGAACGCCTGCGCCGGATCGCCGAACCGCCGCGGACCGCAGGGCACCGGCCCACCCTCCTGGACGCCCGCACCGCCGAACCGGACCCGTACGTCCTGGCCCGGCGCCAGGAGGCGGACGCCCTGCTCGACCGCGCCCGCACGGAAGTCGCCCGGCTCCGCGAGCAGTTCGAGGCCGAGGCCGCCTTCCTCCGCCGCCAGGCCGAGCAGGACATGGCCGAGATCCGGACCCTCACCGAGTCCGCGGCGCAGCAGATCATCGCCGACGCCCGGGCCCGCGGCGAGCAGCTCGAACGCGAATCCGCCGCCCGGGCCGCGGCCGGCCTCCAGCAGCGCGGCGGGACCGAACAGCGCGACGACCTGCTGAGCCGCCAGGCCGACAAGCTCCGCGGCGACGCCGAGCAGCTGCGGCACAGCGTGGACAACGCCCGACGGCAGGCCTCGGACTTCCTGGCCGACGCGGCGGCCAAGGTCGGGCTCGGCCCGGCCCCGGAGCCCCGGCAGCAGCCGATCGCCCCGCCCGCACAGCAGCGGCGGCGGCTCCCGAGCGTGCAGGAGCTGCTCGGGAACCGGTCCCGGGCGGCCGGGCGGAACGGGTCGGGGGCGGACCGCGAGCGGCCCGGCGAGTAGACCAACTCCCGCCCGTACCCGGGTGAGCGGCTGGACCCCGCGGGCGCTCCTCACGCACCGCGACCCGCCGCCGGAACCGTAGAATCCGGCTGTCCCCATCCGGACACCACCACCCCAGACCGTCACCCCCGACCGTCACCCCCGACCGTCCACCAGGAAGGACCGGCGTGTTCCGAGCGCAGCGCCCGCACACCGCACAGCTCACCCCGTGGGAGGGCGACGGACCGGTCTCCGGCGTCGCCCTGCTGCTGCCCGGCGGGTTCCTCCGGAGCAAGCGCGGACCACTGCGGATCGCCGAACTCGGCCTCCAGGGGCTCGCCACCGAACTCACCGACCGCGGCCGTCCGCACGGGTTGGCGGTGCACCTGCTGCACTACCGCTACAGCGGCTGGAACGGCGCCGACGCCGACACCGCGGTCGACACCCGCTGGGCGCTCGACGAACTCGACCGCCGCTACCCGGGCGTGCCGGTGCTGCTCATCGGCAACTCGCTCGGCGGGCGGGCCGCGTTCTGGTGCGCGGGGCACCCGAACGTCGTCGGGGTGGCCGGGCTCGCCCCCTGGCTGCCCACCGGCGACCGGGTCGACCAGCTCGCCGGGCGGCGGGTACTGATCGTGCACGGCACCGCCGACCACAGCGCGGCCAACGCCGCCCAGTCCCTGGAGTACGCGCTGCGCGCCCGGGAGGTCGCGCCCGACCTCGCGCGGTACGAGGTGCCCGGCGGGAGCCACTACCTGGTCCGGCAGAGCGCCGACATCAATGCGCTGATCACGGACTTCGCCCTCACGGTGCTGGGCGCCGAGGCCGCGCCGCTGGCGACGGGTGCGGTCTGCACCCGGCTGCCGGCCCGGGCGTAGCCGGGGGCGGGCTCCCAGGCCGTCCGGCGTCCGGCGTCCGGCCCGGCCTGGCCTGGCCCGGCCGATCGGCAGGGCCGGACGCCGAACCCGGTGGATCGGTTATGCCGATCGGCACATGTGGGGAGAGGGTCCCGGCGGCCAGTCTTGGAGTCACCGAGACGGCGGCCACCGGGGCCGCCGGAGAAGGGGGTCTCCACCGTGTTCCGCTTCGCCCGTACCTTCCGCAAGGTCTCCGCCCGGGCCGCCCTCGCGGCGCTCGCCCTCGTGGCGCTCACCGCACCGGCACCGGCGGGTGCGACCCCCTCCACCGCCCCTTCCACCGACCCCACCGCCACCCTCACCGCCCGGGTCAGTGGATCCGGCCGGATCCACTACGCCCCCCGCCCGGACGACGAGATCCGCTTCACGGTCGACGCCGTGGCCGCCCCCGGCAGCCGCCCACTCCCCGGCATCCCGCACGGTCTGCCCACCGACGCCCGGGGCACCGTCCACTTCTCCCACCGCGTGGTCGGGACCGGCGAAGTCCGCCAGGCCGACGCCGCGGTCGACTGCCTCGCCACCGGCGGCCCCGTCGCCACCCTGACGGCCGTGATCACCAAGTCCGACGCCATGCCGGTCGGGCAGCGAATAGGCCTGAGCATCTACGACGCCCCCGGCCACGGGCGGGACCGCCTCGGCTTCTCCTGGGGCGTGGGCAACGTGGACGTGGACAAGGACGGCAAGCCCTACCAGCCCGTCGTGGGCACCTGCATGGCGCTGGCCCCCTTCGCCCCCGTCACCAGCGGCGGCTTCACGGTCCACTCCGTCGAACTGCCCACCCCGTCCGGCCCCTGACCCGGCCCGAAGCAGCTGCCGCGCCGGTGGCCGCTGTCCTGGGCGGCCGTCTGCACCAGCGCGTACCGGACCCGCCCGCACGCCCCCGAGGCGAAAGGAACTGACCGACCGTCACCCCGCGTCCCCCTCCAAGGCTGCCACCGCAGAACCCGCCCGCCCCACCAGCCCCGGAGCACCCATGCCCATCGCCCAGCGCACCGCCCTCGCCCTCGGCGGCCTGCTCCTCGCCGCCACGCCAACGGCCGCCCTGGCCGACGACACCGCGCCCCGGGGCGGCCCCGACCGAGCCGCCCTCAACGCCGCCATAGCCACCCGACCAGGGGATCCCACCGCGGGTGCGCTCGCCCGGGTGACGGTCGACGGCCGGACCTGGCGCGGCACGGCCGACGACCGAGTGAGCGGGCAGCCGGTCGCCCCGAACGCCGCCTTCCGGATCGGCAGCATCAACAAGACCTTCGTCGCCGCCGTGGTGCTCCAGCTCGCCGCCGAGCAGCGGATCGACCTGGACGGCACCGTCCAGCAGTACCTGCCCGGGGTGCTGCCCGACGGGGCGAACGGCAGCCCGGTCTACCCGGCGGTCACCGTCCGCCAACTCCTCGACCACACCAGCGGGCTGCCGCAGGCCGTGGAGGGCCCGGCCGGAGTCAAGGACGGCGACAACGACGGCCTGATCGCCCAGCGCTTCGGGGTCGAGACCTTCGACGAGGTCGTCCAGCGCACCCTGCGGCCCACCGACCGGCCCTGGCCCGTACCGACCACGCCGGGCGCCGAGCAGGAGTACAACAACTTCAACTACCGCCTGGCCGGCCTGCTCATCGAACACGTGACGGGCCACCCGCTCCAGCAGGAGGTGACCACCCGCATCCTCGAACCCCTCCACCTGCGGCACACCGAACTGACCGGGGGCGCGCCGCAGATGCCCGAACCGCACCTGGCCGGATACCTCGACAGCAACGCCCGCGTCCCGACGGACGTCTCCGAGCAGGGCGGCAACTCCGAATCGATGGTCTCCACCCCGGCCGACCTGGACCGCTTCCTGCGCGCCCTGTTCGACGGCGAGCTCCTGCCCCCGCAGCAACGGCACGACCTGTTCGCCCTGCCGCACGACGCCTCCGGGCATCTGCTGCCCTACCGCGGCACCGGGGACTGCCAGTTGGGGCCGGACAAGGGCAAGGCCTGCTACAGCGCCGGGCTGCTGTCCCTCCCACTGTCGGACGGCACCGTGGTCTGGGGAAAGACCGGGCACGATCTCGGCTACTCCGGAGGCGTGTTCGCCACCGCGGACCTGCGCAAGCGCCTGGTCTACTCCGTCGGCTCCAGCGGTGGCACGCCGCCCCAGGCCCTGCGCCTGGCCGCCACTGTCTTCGGCCCCTTCGCCCGCTGACCTTCGTCAACGCGACCTTCATCAACGCTTCCCCCACCGGTTCAACGCCCGGCCGCAGCCTCGCGCCAGCGGCCGGGCGACTCCCCGGCGAGCCGTCGGAAGAAGGCGGCGAAGTTGGCGGCGTCGTCGAAGCCGACCCGCTCCGCGCACCGGGCCAGCGGCAGGTCCGTGTACGCCAACAGCCGCTCGGCCTCCAGCAGGATGCGCTCGTCCAGGAAGCGCTTCGCCCCGAGCCCACTGGCCGCACGGCTCGCCCGGGTCAAGGTCCGCACGGTGCAGCCGAGTTCGCGGGCGTAGTCGGCGACGTGGTGCCGCCGGGCGAAGCCCTCCTCGACCGCCGCACGGTACCGCCGGAAGACCTCCCGGTCGCCGGCCGCCGCTGACGGCCGCAGCGCCTCGGGCGGGCCCGCCCGGAGCAGCAGCGCCGCCAGCAGGTGCCCGAGCAACGCCCTGGAGAAGGGCTCCTCCCGGGCCACCGCAGCCGCGTGCTCCCGCGCCAGGTGCTCGACCCCGGCCAGCACCAACCCCCAGTCCTCCTGGTCCACCTGCCAGCAGGACGCCCCGAACGCGGCAACCCCGGCAGCCCTGGCCACCCCGGCAGCCCCGGCCACCCCAGCTGCCTCGGCTACCCCGACCGCTCCCGCCAGGACCTCCGGCTCGAACAGCACCAGCGGCCCGTCCACCCCGTCGACCTCCGCCCACCGGTGCACCACACCCGGGCGGATCCAGACCACGCTCCGCTCCCCCAGCGGGTGGTCGACGAAGTCCGCCACCTGCCGGCCACGGCCCGACCGCACCAGCGCCAGCACATGGAAGTCCGGCCGCTGCGGCCGCTCCCGGCGCCGGGCCCGGTCCATCCGGCGCAGTCGCTCGAAGCTCAGCACCTCCACCCCGAACCCCGCCGACCCGGCCTCCGGGCTGTACCGCACCTGCCGGATCCCGGGCACGTGTCCGCTTTCCACCATCACCGTGCACCTTTCGACCGGGCCTCAGGCCCACTCCTGACCGTAGCCTCCGAGGAGTACCCCTCCCGAGGAGACCACCATGCTGCCGGAATCCACCATCCACCCCGCCCCTGCCTCTGCCCTTCCCCACACCCCCGTCCCTATCCACGTCCCCGTCGACGGCGGCACCCTCCAGGCCCAGCGCCAGGGGCGGGGCGGCCCCACCCTGGTCCTCGCCCACTACTGGGGCGGCTCGGCCCGCACCTGGGACGCGTTCGTCGGCCACCTGCCGCCCGAGCGCAGCACCGTGCGCTACGACCAGCGCGGCTGGGGCCGGTCCCGCGCGCTGCCCGGCCCGTACCACCTGGAACAGCTCGCCGAGGACCTCCTCGCCGTCACCCGCCGGCTCGACCTGGACCACTTCGTCCTGGTCGGCCACTCCATGGGCGGCAAGGTGTGCCAACTCGCCGCCGCGCGGCGGCCGGAGGGCCTGGCCGGGCTCGTCCTGGTCGCCCCCGCCCCACCGCGGCCGGCCCCCACCGCCACCCTCGACCACCGGCAGGCGCTCGCCCGCGCCTACGACTCGCCGCAGTCCGCGGGCCATGCCCTCGACCACGTCCTGACCGCCGCCCCGCTGCCTCCGGAGCTCCGCGCCGCCGCCGTCCAGGACAGCCTGGCCGCCGACGTCCCGGCCCGCGAGGAGTGGCCGCTGCACGGCCTCGCCACCGACATCAGCGCCGCCAGTGCCCGGATCCGGATACCCACCTTGGTCCTGACGGGCCGACACGACCGGGTCGAGCCGGCGGACCTGCTCCGCACCCATCTGCTCCCCCACCTCCCGCCCGCCCGCCTCACGGTCGTCCCGGACGCCGGCCACCTGCTCCCGCTGGAAGCGCCCGCCGCCCTCGCCGACGCCGTCGAGTCCTTCACGGCAGGCCTCCCCACCCCGGCCGACCACCGGTGACCCGACCCGTCCCCGCCCCTCCCGCCCCTTCCCCTCGACCGCGAATCGCATTGGCGGTCCGCCACCTCCACTGCCTATCGTCGGGGCATGACCACCCGAACCTTCCGCATCATGGTGCGCGGCGTCTTCGACGGGCTCAGCGACGAGCAGCGCGCCGAGCTCCTCGCCGCCGCCCCCGAGCACGACGTGCTGCACGCCGCCTTCACCCGCGAGGGCCACCTCAGCTACGACCTCGCCGCACGCACCGCCTTCACCTTCCGCTTCCTGGACGAGGGCGAGGCCGAGGAGGACATCCTGGAGGCCACCGAGCGGGCCGAACAGGTCGCGCAGTCCTGGCTGACGGACCGCGGCTACGGCTACAAGAACCTCCGCTCCCAGGCCGAGGACCTCTCCCAGGCGCCACTGGGCAAGCGCCAACGCCGAGCCGCCAACACCACCGGCTGACCGACCCCCTCCCTCTGCCACCTCCTTGACGGCTCCGCCCGTGCATATACTTGAGCAGTCAAGGAGGTGGCAATGACAAACCCCACGAGCCCCAGCCCCGGCCCCAGCACCCGTCCCAGCCCCAGCACCAACCCCGTCCCGAGCCCCGACACCACCCCCCGCCCCGACCCGCTCGACACCGCACTACGCCTGGTCCGCGCCCAGACCGCCGTGGTCAAGCGCTTCGACGCGAGCCTCAGCGGCCTGCACGGCGTGAGCCTGTCCGACTTCACCCTGCTGCTGCACCTCGCCCAGGCCCCCGGCGGCCGGATGCGCCGGGTCGACCTCGCCGAGGCCCTCGGCCTCACCGCCTCCGGCGTCACCCGCGGCCTCGCCCCGCTGGAGCGGATCGGCCTGGTGACCCGCGAGGCCGCCGCCCGCGACGCCCGGGTCGCGTACGCCGCCCTCACCCCGACCGGTCGCGAGCGGCTCGCCGAGATGCTGTACACCGCCCGCCAGGTCGCCACCGAGCACTTCGCCGCCGACCAGTGGAGCGGCGAGGACCTCACCCGGCTCTCCGCCCTGCTCACCCGCCTCGGCGGCACCGCCCCCGAACACCGCCACATCCCGAAGCCCTAGGCTGGACCCGAAACACCGGCACCACGGCCACCACCAGCCCTACCCGCACCACGCCTCACCTCCGCGAAGGGCACCACCATGACCCGCACTCCCGGCCCGCCGCCCGGCGCGGCGCCGCGCCGGGAGCCCGCCCTCGCCGAGGTCCACGTCTTCGAGGAGGGCGACCTGCCCCGCCGCCTCCGGCGCATCACCCAGGAGATCCCCCGATGACCACCCCCGACGACGCTGTCCGCCCCGCCGCCGACGGTACGGCCCCCGAGCTCACCGTCGACGGCACCGGCCTGCTCTGCGTCCAACTCCTGCTCCGCCTGCGCAAGCAGATCGCCCACCTCCCGGCCGGGGCCGTGGTCCACATCCTGACGACCGATCCGGCCGCCCCGCTCGACCTGCCCGCCTGGTGCCACCTGACCGGCCATGAGTACCTCGGCCCGGTCCCCTCCCCGGCGCCGGACCACGACGTGTACGCCCTGCGCCTCACCTCCGCCCCCGTCCAGACCCGCCCCGACCGCCCGTGGCACCCCACCCCCACGACAGACTGAGCCCGACCGAGCGGAAATCCCCGCGCGCCGGCCGCCCCTCCCGGTGAAGACTGCCCCCATGCCCACCGCAGTCCCCGCCCCGGACGGTCCGCGCGCCAACCACCTCCTCGGCCATCCTCCCGAGGCCCGCCTCCTGCTGCTCAACTGCGACGACCTCGGCCTGGACGAGTCCGTCAACCTCGCCGTGATCGAGGCGGTCCGCCAGGGCATCGCCGCCTCCGCCAGCCTGATGACCCCCTGTCACGCCGCCCCGCACGCGCTCCGCCTCCTGCGCCGCCACCCGGAGATCCCCTTCGGCGTCCACCTCACCCTGGTCTGCGAGGCACCGCACCTGCGCTGGGGCCCGCTCACCGCCCGCGACCGGGTGCCCTCCCTCCTCGCGCCGGACGGCGGGTTCCACGCCCCCACCCCGGCCGGCCGGGCCGCGCTCACCGCGAACGCCCGGATCGACGACGTGGAGCGCGAGTTCCGCGCCCAGATCGACGCCGTCGGGGCGAGCGGCCTCAGCCCGACCCACCTGGACTTCCACTGCCTGGCCGACGGCGGCCGCGAGGACGTCCTCGACCTCGCCCTCGCCCTGGGCGCCGAGTACGACCTGGCGGTGCGGGTCTGGCTGCCGCCCGCCCTGGACCGGCTGCGCCAGCGCGGGCTGCCGGTGGTCGACCACGGCTTCCTCGACAGCTTCGCCGTACCGCTGGAGGACAAGCCCGCCCACTACGCCCGCCTGCTCGCGGCCCTCCCGCCGGGCCTGACCGAGTGGGCCGTCCACCCGGGCCTCGCCACCGGCCCCGACGACGGCCGGCCCGTGCGCCGCAGTGACTACGAGTTCCTGGTCTCCCCCGAGGCCCGCCGCCTGCTCGCCGAGCACGCGATCACCGTGCTCGGCTACGACGCCCTCCAGCAGGCCTGGCGGACCGCCCGCGAGCGGCCCACGCCAGGCGCCCCCGTCGGACCGGTGTGCCACGATGAGGAGAACGTAACGTAACGGCCCGGCTCCACAGGGAGGTTGACCACCATGGACTCGATCCTCAGCTGCCACTGGCACGACCAGGACGGCGCGTGGGAACTGACCGTCCGTCGCAACGGACCGGCGTGGGAGCTGTTCGCGTCCGCGCCGTTCGGTTCGGAGTCACTCCCCTTCGCCGACCCGGACGAGGTCCGCCGCCTCGCCCAGACCCTCCTCGACCTGCCCGCCGAGCCCGAGCCGTACGAGTTCGAATGGACGCTCTCCCGGACGGACTTCGCCCACACCGAGCGGGAGCGCACCCTCTTCGCGACCCTCGCCGTCGGACTGGACCCCGACGACGGCCACCGCCCGTACCTCGCCTACCAGTCCTCCCACCACCTGCGCGAGTTCGCCGCGCTCGGCCTGGAGGTGATCTGCGAGGACCCCCCGGTCGACCACCTCCGCGCCCAGGCCCACGCCTTCCTCACCAACTGCCCGGCCCCGCCACCCCTCCAGCCGTAACCCCGCCCACCCGTACGGCCCGTACCGCCTGCGCTGCCCGCGCCGCCTGCACGGCCCGCACCGCCCAGTCCAGCACCTCACCCGAACTCTCCGGCGCCACCCACCCGTTGACGACCGCCAGCAACTCCAGGTACCGCTCCCGCCGGGGGTCCGCCATCGCCCGCAGTCGCCCCACCAGCCGGTCCACCAGGCACTCCACCAGCCGCTCCGGCAGCCGGGCCCGCAGCTGCTCCCCCGCCCCGGCCCTGCCCACCAACTCCGCGTACCGCTCCAGCAGGACCGCGACCACCCGCGCCGCCTCCGCCGATCCCGGCTCCACCCCCGCCGCCACCGCCGGGCCGACCGCCCTCCGCACCAGCACGGCCAGTCCGGGCCGGGGCGGCGCACCGGTCGCACCCTCCGCCGCCTCGTCCTCCGCCAGTCCGCGCCACAGCTCCCGGAACCCGTCGTCCCCGGCCAGCAGCGCCAACTCCACCCAGGCCTCGACCTGTTCGTCCGACGGCCGCTCCGGCAGCCGGGGCGTCAGCGACTCGGCCACCCCACCCCAGCACCCCTCCGCGCCGGGCACCGCAGACCCGCCGGACACCGCAGCCCCGCCGGGCACCGCGGCCGCTCCGAACACCGCGGCCAGGAACTCCCCGACCAGGCGCCCCCGTTCGTCCTCCGTCAATCGGGCCAGCCGGTGCACGAGCGTCAACTCCTCCGTGGTCGCCCCGCGCGCGGCCACCGTCCGCAGCACCGCCTGCCGCAGCCGCAGCACCCGGATCCGGACGTCCAGCGCCGCGGCGTGCGCCGCCGCGACCTCGGACAGCGCGCGCTCGCGGCCGAGCACCTGCCGGACTTCCGGCAGACCGAGCCCGAGCTCGCGCAGGGTGCGCACCAGGTCCAGGCGGGCGACGGCGTCCGCGCCGTACCGCCGGTGGCCGGCCGGGTTGCGGTCGGCCGGCGACACGATCCCCTGGTCCGAGTAGAACCGGACGGTCTTCACCGTCAGCCCGGTCCGCCGGGCCAGTTCACCGATGGTGAGGAGGGTGGGGAGCGCATCGCCGTTCATGCCCGCCACCCTGCCGCCTCCCCCTACAGGAGGTGCAACCCCGGCAACCAAGGCGACCCCGGCAGCCCAAGCCCCCAAGGCCGCCCGGGCGACCAGTGGCTCAGGCCGTCCGCCGCAGCAGCGCCAGGTACATCGCGTCCGTCCCGTGCAGGTGCGGCCACAGCTGCACGTCCGGCCCGTCGCCGAGCGCGGGAACGCCGGGCAGCAGCGGCCGGGCGTCGATCCACTCGACCCGGCCGCCCTGCTCGCGCAGCACGTCGTCGACCACCGCCCGGGTCTCCGCGAGGTGCGGCGAGCAGGTCGCGTAGCCGACCACGCCGCCGATCCGGGTGGCCTCGATCGCCGAGCGCAGCAGGTCCCGCTGGAGCGGGCCGAAGGCCGCGACATCGGCCGGCCGGCGCCGCCAGCGCGCCTCCGGGCGGCGCCGCAGCGCGCCCAGGCCGGAGCAGGGGACGTCGACCAGCACCCGGTCGAAGCCGCCGGAGCGCCAGGCCGGGCGCGTCCCGTCGGCCGCGATCACCGTGTACGGGCCGGGGTTGCCCTCCAGCGCCCGCGCCACCAGCCGGGCCCGGTGCGGCTGCTTCTCGCTGGCGACCAGTCCCGCGCCGCGCTCCGCGGCCAGGGCGGCGAGCAGGGCGGCCTTGCCGCCCGGGCCGGCGCAGCCGTCCAGCCAGAGCCGGTCCGGGCCGTCCAGCGGCGCGCTCGCGAGCGCCAGGGCGACCAGCTGGCTGCCCTCGTCCTGGACGCCGGCCCGGTTCTCCTGGACGGCGGTCAGCGCACCGGGGTCGCCGCCCTCGGCGAGCCGCAGCGCGAACGGGGACCAGCGCCCGGGCTCGGCCTCGGGCAGCACCTCGGCCAGCTCGCCCACGGTGGTCCGGCCGGGCCGGGCGACCAGGGTGACCTCGGGCCGGGCGTTGTCGGCCCGCAGCAGTTCCTCGATCGCGGTGCGCCCGGAGGCGTCCGGCTGCCAGCGGCCGAGCGAGTCCCAGAGGGCGGAGACCACCCAGCGCGGGTGCGAGTGCACGACCGCCAGGTGGTCCTCGGCGTCCTTGTCGTACGGCGGGGCGACCCGCTCGATCCAGGCGTCCAGGTCGTGGGCGCTGATCCGGCGCAGCACGGCGTTGACGAACTTGGCCTTGCCGTCGCCGAGCACCACCCGGGCCAGCTCGACGGTCGCCGAGACGGCCGCGTGGCTGGGGATGCGGGTGGTGAGCAGCTGGTGGGCGCCGAGCGAGAGCACGTCCAGCACCGGCGGGTCGACCTTGCTCAGCGGCCGGTCGATGCAGGCGGCGATGACCGCGTCGTAGGTGCCCTGGAGCCGCAGGGTGCCGTAGACGAGTTCGGTGGCGAGGGCGGCGTCGCGCCGGTCCATGCCCTTCTGCTCGGCCTCGCGGAGCAGGGAGGGCAGGATCAGGTTGGCGTACGCGTCACGCTCGTCGACGGCGCGCAGCGCGCGGAACGCGACGATCCGGGCCGGGTCCTTCTTGGGCCGCCGGTGCGGACGGGGGGCGCGCTTGGCGCCTGCGGGGGTGTTCGGGGGCGTGCTCACAGATACCTCAAAGTGCTGCGGTGGCTATTTTTCGTACGAAACATGCGGATCGTACGGATCAAACGAACAGTAACGCCAAACCGGAGGCTCAGCCTCCGAACCGCTCCCCGGCCTCCAGCCGCGCCCCGCGCGCCCAGTCGGCGGCCCGCATCTCCTTCTTCCCCTGCGGACGCACCTCCCCCAGCTCCAGGTCGTGGGAGCCGGTGCCGACCCGCACGCTGTTCTTGCCGACCATCGCGACCTCGCCCGCTGCCAGCTCGGCCGACTCCGGCAGCAGCTTGACCGGCCCGGTGACCTTGAGCCGCTCTCCCCGGAACTCCGTCCACGCACCCGGCGCGGGCGCGCAGCCGCGCACCACCCGGTCGATCCGCAGCGCGGGGTGGGTCCAGTCGATCCGGGCGTCCTCGACGGCGATCTTCGGCGCGAGGGTGACGCCCTCGGCGGGCTGCGGCACGGCGTGCAGCGAGCCGTCCTCGATGCCGTCCATGGTGGCCGCGAGCAGCCGGGCGCCGGAGAACGAGAGCCGGGTGAGCAGGTCGCCGCTGGTGTCGCTCGGGCGGACCTCCTCGGTGATCACCCCGTAGACCGGGCCGGAGTCCAGGCCCTGCTCGATCAGGAAGGTGGAGGCGCCGGTCACCTCGTCTCCGGCCAGCACCGAGTGCTGGACGGGGGCCGCGCCGCGCCAGGCGGGCAGCAGCGAGAAGTGCAGGTTGACCCAGCCGTGCTTCGGGATCTCCAGGGTGCCGGGGCGCAGCAGCGCGCCGTAGGCGACCACCGGGCAGCAGTCGGGGGCGAGTTCGGTGAGCCGGGCGACGAAGTCCGGGTCGCTGGGCTTCGCCGGCTTGAGGACCTCGATCCCGGCCTCCTCGGCGCGCTGGGCGACGGGGCTGGCGACCAGCTTGCGCCCGCGCCCGGCGGGGGCGTCGGGGCGGGTGACCACCGCGACGACCTCGTGCCGGTCGGAGGCGATCAGCGCGTCGAGGGCGGGAACGGCGACCTCAGGGGTGCCGGCGAAGACGAGACGCATCAAGTGCCTTTCTGCATACGGGAATCGAGGAACGAACTCAGCGAGCGGAGCCGAAGGTGCTGTGCGGCGAGACCTTGACGACGGGCGCCGGCCCGGTGCCCCAGTCGGCCTCCCGGATGGCCTTCAACGCGGCCTTGCGCTGCTCCCGGTCGAGCCGGTCGATGAAGATGATGCCGTCCAGGTGGTCGGTCTCGTGCTGGATGCACCGGGCGAGCAGCTGGGTGCCCTCCAGCGTGACCGGGTCCCCGTACATGTTGAAGCCCTTGGCCACCACGCCGTACGCGCGCTTGGTGTCGTAGCGCAGTCCGGGCAGCGAGAGGCAGCCCTCCGGGCCCTCCTGCTCGTCCTCGCTGAGCGACAGGTCCGGGTTGATCAGGTGCCCGGTGACGCCGTCCACGTGGTAGGTGAACACCCGCAGCGAGACGCCGAGTTGGGGCGCGGCGAGGCCGGCGCCGGGGGCGTCGAGCATGGTGTCGGTGAGGTCGGCGACCAGCCTGCGCAGTTCCTTGTCGAAGGTGGTCACCGGCTGGGCGCTGGCCCGCAGGACGGGGTCTCCGAAGAGACGGATCGGCTGGATCGCCACGGGGTACGGGCTCCTGTCCGGACTGGGCTCGGGCTGCGGGCAACGGCTGGTTCCCGCCAAGTCTATGCAACCCGCCCGGGCGCTCCGACGGGCCGTCCTCGGACGCCCGCACCGGCTTCTGGCATATCCCGAGTCTGCCGAGCCGCGTTACCCCGGCCCCCGCTTCGGCGTTGGTCAAGAGAGATTGACCGGGGCCGGGCGCACGGGACACCGCGCTCCGGCCGAGCTGAACCGTACGGAAGGTGGCACGTAGGCCATGGCCGAGCAGATCAACCACGACGCCCGGGCGCGGGCGAGCCTGCACCTGCTGGTGCGGGACATCGAGCGGGTGAGGCGCCAGGTCGACGCGCTGCGGACGCTCACCGCCCAGCTGGGCAACGTCTACCGACCCCGCCGGCCGAGCACCTCGGCCGGCTTCGTGGTGTACGGGCGGGCGCCCGCGCCGACCGTGCGCCTGGCGCAGGAGCTGCGGGAGAGCGTGGAGACCCTGGTGGCGGCGGCGGTCGAGTTCGACCGGGCGCTGGGCTTCTCCTGGGACTCGGTGGGCTCCGCCCTCGGGGTCACCAAGCAGGCGGTCCACCGCCGTTACGGGATGCGCCGCCCGACCAGCGAACTCCTCGCCGCCAGCGGCGCCGTCCCCGGCCCCGCCCGCCCGGACCGCTCCGAGGAGCTGCCCGTCCCCGCCGAGCGCAGCGGCGGCCTGGCCGCCACCGTCCCGGCGGCCCGCCAGGGCGGCCTGGACCGCTCCAGCCTGGAGCGCAACGCCCTGGACCGCACCCCGATCGACCGCACCCCCGTCGGCACCCCCGTCGACCGGACGCCCCTCGACCGCACCCCCGTCGGCACCCCCGTCGACCGGACGCCGCTCGACCGCACCCCCGTCGACCGCGACCGCACGCCCACCGAGCGCCCGCCGACCGGCATCCCCCTCCGCGGCTGACCACCCGCGCCGCCGACCGGGCCGCCCCGGGGCGGGGTGGCCCACTCACCCCGCCCCCGCAGGTCCGTCACCCCCGCCGGCCACCACCGGTCAGCAGCCCCCAGCCACCCCCACCGCTACCCGATGTCCGTCGGATCCACCCGCACCCGCACCGGCTCCGGCGTCCGCAGCGCGATCCGCGCGATCTGCGCCGCCTTGAGCGCCGCCGCCAGCGCGGCCCCCTGCCCGGGCGCCACCCGCAGCAGCGCCCGCTCCTGCTCCTCCCCGCGCAGCGCGGGCACCGGCACCGGGCCGAGCACGTCCGCGCCCTCCGGCAGCCGGATCAGGTTCAGCAGGTCGGCGACGGCCGCCGGGCTCCCGCTGACGGCGGCCATCCGCGACACCGGCGGGAAGTGCAGCTGCGCCCGTTCGTCCCGTTCCAGCCCGGCGTGCCCCAGCGGGTCCCAGCGGACCAGGGCCTGCACCGGCCGGGCCGAGGGCTCGGCGACCACGACGACCGTCCCGCCCTCCCCGGCGGGCCGGGCCAGGGCGGCGGCGGCCAGCCAGAGCCGCAGGGTCTCCTCCCCCGCCCGCAGGTCGGGCCGGCCGAGCAGGGCCCAGCCGTCCAGCAGCAGCACCGCCCCGTACCCGGAGCCGCCCTCGACCACCGGCTCCGCGCCCGGGGTGGAGATCACCAGCGAGGGCTCGTCCGGCACGGTGTCCAGCACCGCGTCCCGCCCCGAGGTCCGGACCGGGATCCGCGGGAACGCCTTGCCCAGTTCCTCCGCGGTGCGCCGGGCGCCGACCACCTGGGCCCGCAGCCGGAAGGAGCCGCACTCGGGGCAGTGCCAGTCGTTCTCCGCCTCCCCGCACCAGCCGCAGCTGAGCGGGGCGTCGGCCGAGGGCGCCTCCAGGGGCCCTTCGCAGCGCCGGCAGCGGGCGGGCGTGCGGCAGCGGCCGCAGGCGAGCCGGGGCACGTAGCCGCGCCGGGGCACCTGGATGAGCACCGGGTGCCCGGCCGCCAGCGACTCCCGGGCGGCCTCCCAGCCGACCGAGGGCAGCCGGGCGGCCTGGGCGGCGGCGTCCCGGTGCTGGTCCTGGTCGGTGACGGTCCGCACCCGGGGCGCGACCTGCCGCACCGTCTCCCGGTCGGCGACCAGCGGCCGGGCCCAGCCGGTGGCGACCAGCTGGGCGCCCTCCACGGTCACCGTGTGCCCGCCGAGCAGCACGGCCGCGCCCTCCTCGGCGGCGCGCAGCAGCGCCACCTCGCGCACGTGCGGGTGGGGGGCGCGCGGGTCGCTGTGGCTGCCGTCCCCGTCGGACCAGACCACGACGAGGCCGAGGTCGCGGACGGGCGCGAACATGGCGGCCCTGGTCCCGATCGCGGCGTGCACCGAGCCGCGGCTGACCGCCAGCCAGCGCCGGTAGCGCTCGCGCGGGCCGAGGTCCGCCTCCAGTGCCATGTGCATCCCGGGGCCGAGCAGCTCGGTCAGCGCCCGGTCGACCCGGGCGACCGAGCGGCGGTCCGGCAGCACGACCAGGGCGCCGCGCCCGCCGGCCAGCGTCGCCGCGACCGCCCGGGCGATCTCGTACGGCCAGCCGGGCCCCGGGAGCGCCGCCCACACCGCCCGCGGCGAGCCGCCGTCGGCCAGCGCGGTGAGGAAGTCCGGCCCGGCCGGGTAGCGCTGCCAGCCCCCGGGCGCCGGGGCCTGGGGGCGCGGCAGCGGCGCCGGGGAGGGCTCGGCCTCGGCCTTGGCGTGCCGGGGCGGCACGGCGAGCTGGAGCACGTCGGCCAGCGTCCCGGCGTACCGGTCGGCGACGGTGCGGCAGAGCCGCAGCAGCTGCGGGCTGAGCACGGGTTCGGGCGAGAGCACCTGGGCGAGCGGGGCGAGCGGGCCGGCGAAATCGCTCTTCTCCAGCCGGGCGACGATGAACCCGTCGTGCAGTTCCCCCCCCTCGCGCTGGCCCTTGACCACCCGCGCTCCGAAACGCACCCGCACCCGGACGCCCGGCTGGGCCTCCTCCGCCATCGCGGCGGGCACCTCGTAGTCGAAGAGCTTGTCGATGGTGAGCACGCCCTTGTCCACCACGACCCGGGCCACCGGCAGGTGCTCGGCCCGTTTGGCCCCGCGCCACGACCGGGGCTTGGCCCGCTTGACCGTCTCCCGGATGAACGCCAGCTGCTCCGGCTCGGCGCCCCCGTTCTCCCCTGTGCTGCTCATCGCTCCCAAGTACTACCAGGTCACACCGACAGGACGCACAAAGCGGAGCGGCGCCCACCCCGCGACGGGGGTGGGCGCCGCTCGGCAGAGCCGGGACGTCAGTCCTGGACGGCAGCCTTGAGCTGCTCCACGCGGTCGGTGCGCTCCCAGGTGAAGTCCGGCAGCTCACGGCCGAAGTGGCCGTACGCGGCGGTCTGGGAGTAGATCGGGCGCAGCAGGTCCAGGTCGCGGATGATCGCGGCCGGGCGCAGGTCGAAGACCTCGGAGACGGCCTTCTGGATGCTGAGGACCGGGACGGTCTCGGTGCCGAAGGTCTCCACGAACAGGCCGACCGGCTCGGCCTTGCCGATCGCGTACGCGACCTGCACCTCGGCGCGGCGGGCGAGGCCGGCGGCAACGATGTTCTTCGCCACCCAGCGCATCGCGTACGCGGCCGAGCGGTCCACCTTGGACGGGTCCTTGCCCGAGAAGGCGCCGCCACCGTGGCGGGCCATGCCGCCGTAGGTGTCGATGATGATCTTGCGGCCGGTGAGGCCGGCGTCGCCCATCGGGCCGCCGATCTCGAAGCGGCCGGTCGGGTTGACCAGCAGGCGGTAGCCCTCGGTGGTCAGCTTGATGCCCTGGTCGGCCAGCGCCTTGAGCTCCGGCTCCACGACGAACTCGCGGATGTCCGGGGTGAGCAGCGACTCCAGGTCGATGTCACTGGCGTGCTGGGTGGAGACGACCACGGTGTCGAGGCGGACGGCCTTGTCGCCGTCGTACTCGATGGTGACCTGGGTCTTGCCGTCGGGGCGCAGGTACGGGATGGTCCCGTTCTTGCGCACCTCGGTGAGGCGGCGGGAGAGGCGGTGCGCCAGGGTGATCGGCAGCGGCATCAGCTCGGGCGTCTCGTCGGACGCGTAGCCGAACATCAGGCCCTGGTCGCCGGCGCCCTGCTTGTCCAGGTCGTCCTCGTCGCCCTCGACCCGGGCCTCGTACGCGGTGTCGACACCCTGCGCGATGTCGGGCGACTGGGCACCGATGGACACCGACACGCCGCAGGAGGCGCCGTCGAAGCCCTTCTTGGAGCTGTCGTAGCCGATCTCCAGGATCTTGTCCCGGACGAGCTGGGCGATCGGGGCGTACGCCTTGGTGGTCACCTCGCCGGCCACGTGCACCTGGCCGGTCGTGATGAGCGTCTCCACGGCGACCCGGGAGGTCGGGTCCTCCCGCAGGAGAGCGTCAAGGATGGTGTCGCTGATCTGGTCAGCGATCTTGTCGGGGTGTCCCTCGGTCACGGACTCCGAGGTGAACAGGCGGCGAGACACAGCGCTCCCTGGGGTTGCAGCGGCTGCTGACTGAAGGCCCCCGGCGAACCGGGGACATCCGGAAAGACTTGATTCCTGGAGTCTAACCGGCTGCTTCCGCCGAACGTCACCCGCTTCCGGAAATCAAGAACGTTCTCCAGCGGGAATCCATCGGGAATCGAGCGGGAATCGATCAGTTCCGACCCGATTCCAGCCGCTTTGCCACCAGATCCCAGACCACGTCCGCGAGCACCTCCTTGGGGCCCACCGGTACGGGGGTCTCGGTGCCGTCCGCGCCCAGTACCACGGCCTCGTTGACGTCCTGCCCGAAGGCCTTGCCGTCGCCCACCTCGTTGACCACCAGCAGGTCGCACCCCTTCCGGGCGAGCTTGGCGCGGCCGTTGGCGAGCACGTCGTCGGTCTCCGCCGCGAAACCCACCACCAGTTGGCCCGAACGGGGGCGGTGCGCCGACAGCTCGGCCAGCACGTCGGGATTGCGGACCAGCGCGACCGGCGCCGGCTCGACCCCCTCGACCTTCTTGATCTTGCCGGTGGCGTACTCGGCGGGCCGGAAGTCCGCCACCGCCGCGGCCATCACCACGGCGTCCGCGGCCGCGGCCGCCGCCAGCGCCGCCTCGCGCAGCTCCAGCGCGGTCGAGACGTGCACCACGTCCACCCCGGCCGGGTCGGGCAGCTCGGCGTTGGCCGAGACGAGGGTCACCCGCGCCCCGCGGGCCGCGGCGGTCACGGCGAGCGCGTAGCCCTGCTTGCCGGAGGAGCGGTTGCCGAGGTAGCGCACCGGGTCCAGCGGCTCCCGGGTGCCGCCGGCCGAGACCACCAGGTGCCGGCCGGCCAGGTCGGTCGGCACCGCCCCGCCGCGGCGCAGCACGGCCCGGCAGGCCTCGAAGATCGCGCCGGGCTCGGGCAGCCGCCCCTTGCCGGTGTCCTTGCCGGTCAGCCGCCCGACGGCCGGCTCCAGCACGATCACGCCGCGGCGGCGCAGGGTGGCGACGTTCTCCCGGGTGGCGGGGTGCTCCCACATCTCGGTGTGCATCGCGGGCGCCACCACGACCGGGCAGCGGGCGGTGAGCAGGGTGTTGGTGAGCAGGTCGTCGGCGAGCCCGTGGGCGGCCTTGGCGATCAGGTCGGCGGTGGCGGGGGCGACCACCACCAGGTCGGCCTGCTGGCCGATCCGCACGTGCGGCACCTCGTGCACGCGCTCCCAGGTCTCGGTGGCGGCCGGGCGGCCGGAGAGCGCGGCCCAGGTGGCCTCGCCGACGAAGTGCAGCGCCGCCGCGGTGGGCACCACGGTGACCTGGTGGCCGGACTCGGTGAACCGGCGCAGCAGCTCGCACGCCTTGTAGGCGGCGATCCCGCCGCTGACACCGAGGACCACGCGGGGGGCGTCCGCACTCGCGCTCATCTACCGGCCTTTCTCCGCATCGGGCACCCGACAGATCGGGAACCCGCCCACCCTACGACCCCTCGACGATCACTCGCACCGTGCCCCACCCCGACCGGGGGACGGCGAGCGGAGAACGCCGGAGGGCCCGGCGACCCCTACCGGAAAACGCCAGAGGGCCCGGCGGAAGAATTCCGCCCGGCCCTCCGGGGAAGTTGCGGAGCTGCCTCAGGCGGCGCCCTCGACCGCCTCGGCGGTCAGCATGCCGGCGTTGATCTCGCGCAGCGCGATCGACAGCGGCTTCTCGTGCACGTGGGTGTCGACCAGCGGGCCGACGTACTCCAGCAGGCCCTCGCCGAGCTGGGAGTAGTAAGCGTTGATCTGGCGCGCGCGCTTGGCGGCGTAGATCACGAGGCTGTACTTCGAGTCGGTGGCCTCAAGCAGCTCGTCGATCGGCGGGTTGATGATGCCCTCGGGCGCGGTCATGGAAGAGGACACGCGAAAACCTTCCGAAAGGGTGGAAAAGACTGACAGGTCAGGCTACACCGAGCAAGGCTAGCAGTTCGGCCGCTACCTGCTCGACGGAGGTGTTGACAAGGGTTGTGTCGAACTCGGTCTCGGCCGCGAGCTCGATCGTGGCCGCCTCCAGCCGCCGCTCGATCACGTCCTGCGGCTCGGTGCCCCGGCCGGTCAGCCGACGGACCAGCTCGTCCCAGCTCGGCGGAGCCAGGAAGACCAGCTGGGCGTCGGGCATCGACTCGCGCACCTGGCGGGCGCCCTGGAGGTCGATCTCCAGCAGGACGGGCTCACCGCGCTCCAGCTTCTCCAGCACCGCCGCGCGCGGGGTGCCGTAGCGGTTCCCCGCGAACTCGGCCCATTCCAGCAGCTCGCCGTTGGCGATCAGCTTGTCGAACTCGTCGTTGTCGACGAAGTGGTACTGGACCCCGTTCTTCTCGCCGGGCCTCGGGTGACGGGTGGTGGCCGACACCGAGAGCCAGACCTCGGGGTACATCTTCCTCATATGAGCGACGACCGTGCTCTTGCCGACCCCCGAGGGGCCGGAGAGCACGGTCAGCCGCGGACGCTCACTCATGCACCGATTATCCCGGATCGCGGACGATCCTGGGACCACGGGGGCACGGTCAGGCGGCGCCACCGCCGAACTCCCGCTCCAGGGAGGCGATCTGGTTCGTTCCGAGACCGCGGACACGGCGGCTCTCGCTGATGCCGAGGCGCTCCATGATCTGCTTGGCACGAACCTTGCCGACGCCCGGAAGGGACTCCAGCAGGGCCGAGACCTTCATCTTGCCGATGACGTCGTTGTCATTCTTGCCGGCCTTGATCACCTCGTGCAGGGAGGCGCCGGAGTGCTTGAGCCGGTTCTTGACCTCGGCGCGCTCCCGGCGAGCCTCGGCGGCCTTGGCGAGCGCGGCGGTGCGCTGTTCAGGGGTAAGGGGCGGAAGAGCCACGCCGTTCACCTCAGGGTGTGGAAGGAAGGGATTGAGCTATGACTGGTTCGGTACCTAGGACACCGTCCGCAAGGGGAGCCCAATGGGGAACCACAGGGCCCTGACCTGCGGGAGCTACGGGTTCGCGGCTCGCCGATGACCTATCGCCGGACACTACCCGGATTGCGGCGCCGCGTCAGGAAAAGAACACGAAAAGTCCTGGTCAGCCAAGGCCGACCAGGACTTTCCAGGGCAAAATGACCGCGATTGCGAGACTTTGGCGGGCTCGATGTGACGGCGCTCACGTCAACTCCGGTGCCGCCCCGCCGTCCTGCGGACACTGCGCACGGTCACCGATCGGCTACCGCGGCCCCACCGGCCGGACCGCTCCGGCCACTTGACGGCGTCCGCCGGTGCCTACTTGACGGCGTCCGCGAACTCGCCGACGAAGCGCTCCGCCGCCGCCCGCAGCGCCGGAACCGACGGCCCGTGCTTGAGCACGTCCCGGCTGACGCTCGGCACCACGTTGATCACCGAGGCGCCGAACACCCGCGGCAGGTCCGCCATGGTCGCACCCTGGGCGCCGATCCCGGGGGCCAGCAGCGGGCCGTTGATGGCCAGGTCCACGCCCGCGTCGGCCAGCGTCGCGCCGACCACCGCGCCGAAGGAGCCCAGCGGCGCGGCGTCCGCGTTCTCCGCCGCCAGCTGGCGCAGCACGGAGGCCGCGACCGGCTCGCCGTCCGCCCCGACGGCGCGCTGCACCTCGGCGCCCTCCGGGTTGGAGGTGAGCGCCAGCGCGAACACCCCGCAGCCCTGCTCGCGGGCCAGGTCGAGGGCCGGGCGCAGCGACCCGAAGCCCAGGTACGGGCTGACCGTGACGGCGTCCGAGAACAGCGGGCTGCTCGGCGACAGGAAGGCCTCCGCGTAGGCGGCCATGGTGGAGCCGATGTCGCCGCGCTTGGCGTCCATCAGCACCAGCGCGCCGGCCGACCGGGCCTCCTCGACGGCCTTCTCCAGCACCGCGACGCCCTTGCTGCCGAAGCGCTCGAAGAAGGCGGCCTGCGGCTTGAGCACCGCGACGCGGTCGGCCAGGGCCTCCACCACGGTGCGGCTGAACGTCTCCAGCCCCGCGAGGTCGTCGCCGAGCCCCCAGGCGGAGAGCAGGGAGGCGTGCGGGTCGATGCCGACGCAGAGCTGGCCGCGGGTGTCGAGGGCCTGGCGCAGCCGGGCGCCGAACGGGGCGAGGGTCATGTCGTCCTTTCCAGGGGTGGTACGGCCTGCTGCGAGACCGGTCAGGGGGTTCAGGCGCCGCGGACGGCGCTGCCGACGGCCGCGGCGAGGTCGCGGAAGCCCGCGGCCCGGATCCGGGCGGAGAGGCCCTTGTGGATCCGGCGGCACCAGAACGGACCCTCGTAGATGAAGGCGCTGTAGCCCTGCACCAGGTCGGCGCCGTGGATGATCCGCTGCCAGGCGTCCTCGGCGGTCTCCACGCCGCCGACCGAGACCAGGGTCAGCCGGCCGCCGGTGCGGGCGCGCAGCCGCTGGAGGACCTCCAGGGCGCGGGCCTTGAGCGGGGCGCCGGAAAGGCCGCCCATGCCGATCTCCTCGACCCGCTGCGGGTCGGCGAGCAGGCCGCCGCGGCCGATCGTGGTGTTGGTGGCGATGATGCCGTCCAGGCCCAGCTCCAGGGCGAGGTCGGCGACGGCGTCGACGTCCTCGTCGGCCAGGTCCGGGGCGATCTTGACCAGCAGCGGCACGTGGTGCGCGGTGGCGCGGTCGGCGGCCTCGCGCACGGCGGCGAGCAGCGGGCGCAGGTGGTCGACGGCCTGGAGGTTGCGCAGCCCGGGGGTGTTCGGGGAGCTGACGTTGACCACCAGGTAGTCGGCGTACTTGGCCAGCCGCTCGGTCGACTTGACGTAGTCGGCGACGGCGTCGGCCTCCTCGACCACCTTGGTCTTGCCGATGTTGACGCCGATCACCGGGGTGGAGCTGGTGTGCGGGCGGGCCGCCAGCCGGGCGGCGACCCGGGCCGAGCCCTGGTTGTTGAAGCCCATCCGGTTGATCAGCGCGCGGTCCTCGACCAGGCGGAACAGCCGGGGCGCCGGGTTGCCGGGCTGGGCCTCCCCGGTGATGGTGCCGATCTCGACGTAGTCGAAGCCGAGCATGGCCAGGCCGTCGATGCCGACGCCGTTCTTGTCGAAGCCGGCCGCGAGCCCGAACGGGCCGGGCAGGTCGAGGCCGAGGGCACGGGTGCGCAGCGCCCGGTCGCGCGGGGCGAGCACCAGCCGCACCAGGGTGCGCAGGCCGGGCACCGAGGAGGCGAGGCGGATCCAGAAGAAGGCCAGGTGGTGGGCCTTCTCCGGGTCCATCCTCTTGAAGACGAGGTCGAACAGGAACTTGTACAAAGCGGGATCAACTCCGAAGGCAGCAGCGGGTTCAGGGCGCGGGCGCAGCCCGTCGAAGGAAGGGTGGTGGCGGGCGACGGGCGGGCATACGAGTGGGGGGCACCAATCCGGCTCCGGTGCCCCCCACTGCGGTGGTGCTACTTGCGGCCGGCGTTGATCAGCTCGGCGTGCTCCTGGAGCGACATCACTCCGACCTCGTCGCGCAGCAGCGCGTCCATGCCCTGGACGGCCGCGCCCATCGCCTGGACGGTGGTCAGGCAGGGCACCCCGCGGGAGACCGCAGCGGTGCGGATCTCGTAGCCGTCCAGGCGCCCGCCGGTGCCGTACGGCGTGTTGATGATCAGGTCGACCTCGCCGTCGTGGATCAGCTGGACGATGGTCTTCTCACCGTTCGGGCCCTCGCCCTCGCTGTGCTTGCGCACCAGCGTGGACGGGATGCCGCCGCGCTGGAGCACCTCGGCGGTGCCGGCGGTGGCGAGCACCTCGAAGCCGAGGCCGACCAGCGCCCGGGCCGGGAAGACCAGGTTGCGCTTGTCCCGGTTGGCGACCGAGACGAAGACCTTGCCCTTGGTCGGCAGCGCGCCGTAGGCGCCGGCCTGGGCCTTGGCGTAGGCGGTGCCGAAGACCTTGTCGATGCCCATGACCTCACCGGTCGAGCGCATCTCCGGGCCGAGCACGGTGTCCACGCCGCGGCCGTGGATGTCGCGGAAGCGGCTCCACGGCATCACGGCCTCCTTGACCGCGATCGGCGCGTCGGCCGGCAGGGTGCCGCCGTCGCCCTCGGCCGGGAGCAGGCCCTCGGCGCGCAGCTCGGCGATGGTGGCGCCGAGCGAGACCCGGGCGGCGGCCTTGGCCAGCGGCACCGCGGTCGCCTTGGAGGTGAAGGGGACGGTACGGGAGGCGCGCGGGTTGGCCTCCAGCACGTAGAGGATGTCCCCGGCCAGCGCGAACTGGATGTTGATCAGGCCGCGGACGCCGACACCGCGCGCGATGGCCTCGGTGGAGGTGCGCAGGCGCTTGATGTCGTAGCCGCCGAGGGTGATCGGGGGCAGCGCGCAGGCGGAGTCGCCGGAGTGGATGCCGGCCTCCTCGATGTGCTCCATGACGCCGCCGAGGTAGAGCTCGGTGCCGTCGTAGAGCGCGTCGACGTCGATCTCCACCGCGTCGTCCAGGAAGCGGTCGATCAGCACCGGGTGCTCGGAGATCAGACCGGCGTGCCGCTCCAGGTAGGACGCGAGCGAGGCCTCGTCGTAGACGATCTCCATGCCGCGGCCGCCGAGCACGTAGGACGGGCGGGCCAGGACGGGGTAGCCGATCTCGTCGGCGATCGCCTTGGCCTCCGCGAAGGAGAAGGCGGTGCCGTGCTTGGGGGCGGGCAGTCCGGCGTCGCGCAGCACGCGGCCGAAGGCGCCGCGCTCCTCGGCGAGGTCGATCGCCTCGGGCTGGGTGCCGACGATCGGCACGCCGTTGTCCTTGAGCGCCTGGGCCAGGCCGAGCGGGGTCTGGCCGCCGAGCTGGACGATCAC
This sequence comes from Kitasatospora sp. NPDC059146, assembly GCF_042786665.1. Taxonomy (NCBI): domain Bacteria; kingdom Bacillati; phylum Actinomycetota; class Actinomycetes; order Kitasatosporales; family Streptomycetaceae; genus Kitasatospora; species Kitasatospora sp. NPDC059146. The sequence continues at coordinate 37,748 of NZ_JBHZCY010000055.1, forward strand.
ACCGGCCAGCGGACCGGCCTGCTGCTCGGCGTGGACGATCTCCAGCACGTCCTCCAGGGTGAGCGGCTCGAAGTAGAGCCGGTCGGAGGTGTCGTAGTCGGTGGAGACGGTCTCCGGGTTGCAGTTGACCATGACGGTCTCGAACCCGGCCTCGGCCAGCGCGAAGGAGGCGTGCACGCAGGAGTAGTCGAACTCGATGCCCTGGCCGATGCGGTTGGGGCCCGAGCCGAGGATGATCACGGCCGGCTTGGTGCGCGGGGCGACCTCGCTCTCCTCGTCGTAGGACGAGTAGAAGTACGGGGTCTTGGCGGCGAACTCGGCGGCGCAGGTGTCGACGGTCTTGAACACCGGGCGGATGCCGAGCGCGTGGCGCACCTCGCGGACGACGTCCGGGCGCAGGCCGCGGATCTCGCCGATCTGCTGGTCGGAGAAGCCGTGCCGCTTGGCGTGGCGCAGCAGCTCGGGGGTGAGCTCCTCGGCCTCGGCCAGCTCGCCGGCGATCTCGTCCAGCAGGAAGAGCTGGTCGACGAACCACGGGTCGATCTTCGTGTACTCGAAAACCTCCTCCGGGGTGGCGCCGGCCCGGATGGCGTCCATCACGGTGTTGATCCGGCCGTCGGTCGGCACGGTGGCCTTGACCAGCAGCTCGGTCTTCTCGCCGAGCGGGCTCGTCCAGGTGAACTGGGAGCCCTTCTTCTCCAGCGAGCGCAGCGCCTTCTGCAGCGCCTCGGGGAAGTTGCGGCCCATGGCCATGGCCTCGCCGACCGACTTCATGGTGGTGGTCAGCGTGGCGTCGGCGCTCGGGAACTTCTCGAACGCGAACCGCGGGACCTTCACCACGACGTAGTCGAGGGTCGGCTCGAAGGAGGCCGGGGTCTGCTCGGTGATGTCGTTGGGGATCTCGTCCAGGGTGTAGCCGACGGCCAGCTTGGCGGCGATCTTGGCGATCGGGAAGCCGGTGGCCTTGGAGGCGAGCGCCGAGGAGCGGGAGACGCGCGGGTTCATCTCGATGACGATGACCCGGCCGTCGTCGGGGTTGACGGCGAACTGGATGTTGCAGCCGCCGGTGTCGACGCCGACCTCGCGGATCACGGCGATGCCGATGTCGCGCAGGATCTGGTACTCGCGGTCGGTGAGGGTCATCGCCGGGGCGACGGTGATCGAGTCACCGGTGTGCACGCCCATCGGGTCGAAGTTCTCGATGGAGCAGACGACCACGACGTTGTCGTTCTTGTCGCGCATCAGCTCCAGCTCGTACTCCTTCCAGCCGAGGATGGACTCCTCCAGGAGCACCTCGGTGGTCGGCGAGAGGGCCAGGCCCTGGCCGGCGATCCGGCGCAGGTCCTCCTCGTGGTGGGCGAAGCCGGAGCCGGCGCCGCCCATGGTGAAGGAGGGGCGCACCACGACCGGGTAGCCGCCGAGCGTGTCGACGCCGGCCAGCACCTCGTCCATGGTGTGGCAGATGACCGAGCGGGCGGACTCGCCGTGGCCGATCTTGGCCTTGACGGCCTCGACGACGCCCTTGAACAGCTCGCGGTCCTCGCCCTTGTTGATCGCCACGACGTCGGCGCCGATCAGCTCGACGCCGTACTTCTCCAGCGTGCCGGCGCTGTGCAGCGAGATCGCGGTGTTGAGCGCGGTCTGGCCGCCCAGGGTCGGCAGCAGGGCGTCGGGGCGCTCCTTGGCGATGATCTTCTCGACGAAGTCCGGGGTGATCGGCTCGACGTAGGTGGCGTCGGCGATCTCCGGGTCGGTCATGATCGTGGCCGGGTTGGAGTTGACCAGCACGACCCGCAGGCCCTCGGCCTTGAGGACGCGGCAGGCCTGGGTGCCCGAGTAGTCGAACTCGGCGGCCTGGCCGATGACGATCGGGCCGGAGCCGATCACCAGGACGGACTTGATGTCACTGCGCTTAGGCACGCTGGCCCTCCATGAGCTTCACGAAGCGGTCGAACAGGTAGGCGGCGTCGTGCGGGCCGGCGGCCGCTTCGGGGTGGTACTGCACGCTGAAGGCGGGGACGTCGAGTGCCTGGAGGCCCTCGACCACGTCGTCGTTGAGGCAGACGTGGGAGACCTCGACCCGCCCGTAGGGGGTGTCGCTCACCTTGTCCAGCGGCGCGTTCACGGCGAAGCCGTGGTTGTGGGCGGTCACCTCGACCTTGCCGGTGGTGCGGTCCTGCACCGGCTGGTTGATGCCGCGGTGGCCGTACTTGAGCTTGTAGGTGCCGAAGCCGAGGGCGCGGCCGAGGATCTGGTTGCCGAAGCAGATCCCGAAGAACGGGGTCGCCCGCTCCAGCACGCCCTGCGCGACGGCGACCTGGTGGTCGGCGGTGGCCGGGTCGCCCGGGCCGTTGGAGAAGAAGACGCCGTCCGGGTTGACGGCGTAGACGTCCTCCAGGCTGGAGTTGGCGGGCAGCACGTGCACCTCGATGCCGCGCTCGGCCATCCGCTGCGGGGTCATCGCCTTGATGCCGAGGTCCAGCGCGGCGACGGTGAACTTCTTCTCACCGACGGCGGGCACGATGTACGGCTCGGTGGTGGCGACCTCGGCGCACAGGTCGGCGCCCTTCATCTCGGGCGACTGCTGCACCCGGGCGAGCAGGGCGGCCGGGTCGGCCAGCGCCTCGCCGGAGAAGATCCCGCAGCGCATCGCGCCGCGCTCGCGCAGGTGGCGGGTCAGCGCGCGGGTGTCGATGCCGCTGATGCCGACGACGCCCTGGCGGGTCAGCTCCTCGTCCAGCGAGCGGCGGGAGCGCCAGTTGGAGGCCACCCGGGCGGGGTCGCGCACGACGTAGCCGGCGACCCAGATCTGCTTGGACTCGTCGTCCTCGTCGTTCCAGCCGGTGTTGCCGATCTGCGGCGCGGTCATCACGACCACCTGGCGGTGGTACGACGGGTCGGTGAGGGTCTCCTGGTAGCCGGACATGCCGGTGTTGAAGACCGCCTCGCCGAAGGTCTCGCCGGTCGCGCCGTAGGCCTGGCCGCGGAAGGTCCGGCCGTCCTCCAGGACGAGCACGGCCGGGATGCGCTCCCGCCGTTGGCGCTGCGTGGTGGGGGCAGGTGCGGTCATTGCGCGGCCTCTTCCGTCTTCTTCGTCTTCGTGGTACGTGTTGCGAGCTCGTTGATCGCCTCGACCCAGGCGGCGTGCTCGTCGGGGTGGTCGGCCCGGAAGCCGGAGTCCAGCTCGGTGCCCTCGTGGGCCCAGGTGACGACCAGCAGTCCGGAGGGGACGACCTTCCCGGCGATCCCGGAGTCCGTCCGGGCACCGGTGAGGTGCTCGGCCGGGATCCAGAAGTCGACGTCGCCGGGGCGCTGCACCAGCAGCCCGTCCGTGCCGAGGGTGAGGTCGGCCCGGCTGCGGGTGCCCAGGCCGTGCGCGACGACCCGGTCGAGCCAGTTCCCGGCGGTGGTGCTGCCGTGGTACCGCCCGCTGGTCTCCAGGATGGTGCGTCCGGCGCGGGCCGGCACGGCGGGCAGCGGCGGGATCCCGGACTGCAGGGTCCGGCGCCAGTTCCAGCCCTGGCGCATCAGCCAGTAGATCAGGCCGATGACGAGCATCAGTCCGACCGCCCAGCCGATGTAGTCCGGCCAGTCGGTGACCCTCGCCTGCTCCCTGGCCAGCGACGCGTAGCCGGTCACGCCAGGCCGCCCTGCTCGGCCGGCTCGCCGGCCAGCACGGTGGCGCGGCCGCGCAGGAAGGTGGCGTGCACCCGTCCGGGCAGGTCCATGCCCTTGTAGGGGGTGTTGCGGCTGCGGGTGGCGAAGCTCTCGGGGTTCACGGCCCCACGGTACGCGGGATCGAAGAGCACCAGGTTGGCGGGCTCACCCACCGAGATCGGCCGGCCGTGCCCGGTGAGACGGCCGATCCGGGCCGGGCGGTGCGACATCCGGTCGGCGACGCCCTCCCAGTTCAGCAGGCCGGTGTCGACCATGGTCTGCTGGACGACCGACAGCGCGGTCTCCAGGCCGACCATGCCCATCGCGGCCACGGCCCACTCGCAGTCCTTGTCCTCGGCCGGGTGCGGCGCGTGGTCGGTGGCGACGGCGTCGATGGTGCCGTCGGCCAGCGCCTTGCGCAGCGCCTGGACGTCCTCGGCGGTGCGCAGCGGCGGGTTCACCTTGTACACCGGGTCGTAGGAGCGGACCAGCTCGTCGGTGAGCAGCAGGTGGTGCGGGGTCACCTCGGCGGTGACGTCCCAGCCCTTGGACTTGGCCCAGCGGACGATCTCGACCGAGCCGGCCGTGGAGAGGTGGCAGACGTGCAGCCGGGAGCCGACGTGCGCGGCGAGCAGCACGTCGCGGGCGATGATCGACTCCTCGGCGACGGCCGGCCAGCCGCCGAGCCCGAGCTCGCCGGAGACCTGGCCCTCGTTCATCTGGGCGCCCTCGGTCAGCCGCGGCTCCTGGGCGTGCTGGGCGACGACGCCGTCGAAGGCCTTGACGTACTCCAGGGCGCGGCGCATCAGCACCGCGTCGTCCACGCACTTGCCGTCGTCGGAGAAGACCCGGACGCCGGCCGCGGACTCATGCATCGCGCCGAGCTCGGCGAGCTTCTTGCCGCCCAGGCCGACGGTGACGGCGCCGACCGGCTGCACGTCGCAGTAGCCGGCCTCCTGGCCGAGCCGCCAGACCTGCTCGACCACGCCCGCGGTGTCGGCCACCGGGGTGGTGTTGGCCATCGCGTGCACGGCGGTGAAGCCGCCCATCGCGGCGGCCCGGGTGCCGGTGAGCACGGTCTCGGCGTCCTCGCGGCCGGGCTCGCGCAGGTGGGTGTGCAGGTCGACCAGGCCGGGCAGGACGATCATGCCGGTGGCGTCGATCTCGATGTCCGCCTCGACCGCCAGGCCGGTGCCGATCTCCTGGATGACGCCGTCGGCGAGGTGGAGGTCCTGCGGGGCGCCGCCCAGGATCTTGGCGTTGCGGATCAGGTAGCTGGTCACTGGGCGGTCTCCACGGAGTCGGTGCGGGGGGCGGCGGCGGTGTCTGCGAGGGTGGCCCCGCCGAGCAGCAGGTACAGGACGGCCATCCGGACGGAGACGCCGTTGGCGACCTGCTCGACCACGGTGCAGCGCGGCGAGTCGGCGACCTCGGCGGTGATCTCCATGCCGCGGACCATCGGGCCGGGGTGCATCACGATGGCGTGCCCGGGCAGCTGGGCCATCCGGAGGCCGTTCATGCCGTAGCGGCGGCTGTACTCGCGCTCGGTCGGGAAGAACGCGGCGTTCATCCGCTCGCGCTGCACCCGCAGCATCATCAGCGCGTCGGTCTTGGGCAGCACGCTGTCGAGGTCGTAGCTGACCTCGCAGGGCCAGTTCTCGATGCCGATCGGCAGCAGGGTCGGCGGGGCGACGAAGGTCACCTGGGCGCCGAGGGTGGTCAGCAGGTGCACGTTGGAGCGGGCGACCCGGCTGTGCAGGATGTCGCCGACGATGGTGACCCGGCGCCCGGCCAGGTCGTTACCCAGGCCGGCGTTGAGGTGGCGGCGCATGGTGAAGGCGTCGAGCAGGGCCTGGGTGGGGTGCTCGTGGGTGCCGTCGCCGGCGTTGATCACGCTGCCGTGCAGCCAGTCGGACTGGGCCAGCCGGGCCGGCGCGCCCGAGGCGTGGTGGCGGATGACGACCGCATCGGCCCCCATCGCCTGGAGGGTGAGCGCGGTGTCCTTGAGGCTCTCGCCCTTGGAGACCGAGGAGCCCTTGGCGGAGAAGTTGATGACGTCCGCGGACAGTCGCTTCTCGGCGGCCTCGAAGGAGGTCTTGGTGCGGGTGGAGTCCTCGAAGAAGAGGTTGACGACGGTGCGGCCGCGCAGCGTGGGCAGCTTCTTGACGGCCCGGCCGGAGAGCTGGGCGAGCTCCTCGGCGGTGTCCAGGATCAGCAGCGCGTCGTCGCGGCTGAGATCGGCGGCGGAGACGAGGTGGCGCTTCACGCGGCTACTCCGGGAGGTGCGGTTCGGTGGGCTGGGAGGCCATGGCCTGCGAGCTGCGGGCGGCGTGGTCGCGGTCGCCGACCAGTACGGCGTCCACGCCGTCGGTGTCGGCCAGGCGGACCTGCACGGCCTCGCGCAGCGAGGTGGGGAGGTTCTTGCCCACGTAGTCCGCCCGGATCGGCAGCTCGCGGTGGCCGCGGTCGACCAGGACGGCGAGCTGCACGGCGCGCGGGCGGCCGATGTCGTTCAGCGCGTCCAGCGCGGCGCGGATGGTGCGGCCGGAGAACAGCACGTCGTCGACGAGGATGACCAGCTTGCCGTCGATGCCGCCGGGCGGGATCTCGGTGTGCTCCAGGGCGCGGGCGGGCTTCAACCGCAGGTCGTCCCGGTACATGGTGATGTCCAGGGTGCCCAGCGGGATCTCGCGCCCGGTGATCTGGGCCAGCCGGCCGTGCAGGCGGCGGGCGAGGTGGACGCCCCTGGTGTGGATGCCGAGCAGCACGACGTCCTCCGCGCCCTTGGCGCGCTCGACGATCTCGTGCGCTATCCGGGTGACGACCCGGGCGATGTCCGTGCCGTCCAGCACCTGGTGCGGCGGTCGCGGCGTGGGTTCCTGATGTGTGGTCATGCCGAAGCGGACCTCCTTCCCCGCCTCACTGGACGGGCTTTAAAGGATGTCTGGGATTGGGCCCCCGCCGACCGGGCGTGGGCTTCGGGTCATCCTATCAGCGCGCCGCACGGCAAACGGACCTCCATCATTCCGCTTCTCCGGGTTCACGCACCGGATGCGCCGATGATGCGGGCCATTCGCACGACTGCCCCATTCGGCTTGACGCAACTACCTTACTCTACGTAACCTCACAGTGAGTTACGAGACAGGCGTCGAACCCACCGGTAACGACGCCGGCAACGCCCGTGACCCACCACTGAACGCGAAGCAATCTCGTCCGGGGAGATCAATGTCCAGCGACTACGCGAAGCAGCTCGGAGGCAAGCTCCGAGCGATCCGCACTCAGCAGGGGCTCTCCCTGCACGGTGTCGAGGAGAAGTCCCAGGGGCGCTGGAAGGCAGTCGTCGTCGGCTCGTACGAGCGCGGCGACCGTGCGGTCACCGTGCAGCGGCTGGCCGAGCTCGCCGAGTTCTACGGCGTGCCGGTGCAGGAACTGCTGCCCGGAGGCACCCCCGGCGGCGCGGCCGAGCCGCCGCCGCGCCTGGTCCTCGACCTGGAGAGACTGACCCAGGTGCCGTCCGAGAAGGCCGGTCCGCTACAGCGCTACGCGGCGACCATCCAGAGCCAGCGCGGCGACTACAACGGCAAGGTCCTCTCGATCCGCCAGGACGACCTGCGCACGCTGGCCGTGATCTACGACCAGTCGCCGTCGATCCTCACCGAGCAGCTGATCTCCTGGGGCGTGCTCAACCCCGACGCGCGCCGCGCGGTGCGCGAGGAGGACGCGAGCTGACGCTCGCGCTCCGGCTCCGCCGGAAAAGCGGGCCTCGGCCTGCAACGGCTTGCAGAAACGTCACGGCGCGGCCCCCGGTTTCCGGGGGCCGCGCCGCGGCGTGCCGGGCGGTCACCGGCTCAGCAGACCGTGCCCAGGCTGTAGCCCGGCTGCGCCGCCACGCCGTCCAGCCGCACCGGGCGGGCGGCCGGCGCCCAGTCCGGGCCGCTGCTCGACCACGCCCAGGCGGCGGGCAGGAAGCATCCGTCAGCGGCTCCGCCGCGGGACTCATCAGCGGCTCCCCCGCGGGCCCTCTCGGCGGCTCCGCCGGAGGCCGCCGACCCCTGCGAGCCGTGCAGCACCGCGACGCCCGGCAGCTCCAGCGCCAGCCCGGCGCACAGCACCGCGCAGACCAGCTCCAGGTCCTCGTCGTTGATCCGCGCCACGCCGTCCTCCCACTGCAGGACCCGGGCCGCCGCGGCCAGCCGCCCGCCCGGCGCGTCCACCCGCAGGCGCAGCTCGTACACCCCGGCGCCCGCGCCCACCAGCATCCGGCGGAACACCTCGCCACCGCGCTGGTAGGCGGCCCGCACCCAGCGCGCATGCTCCTCGTCGGTCTCCCCCGCACCCCCGTACAGCCCGCCGTCGAGCAGCAGGTCGGCGTGGCAGAGCGTCAGCCCGTTCTCCCGGGCCCGGACCAGTCGCGGCACGAAGTCCCCGGCCAGTTCCTCGCCCTGATAGGGCAGCAGCTGGGTCTGCAACGGCGGGTTGACCAGGTAGCGGTCGCGGGCGGCGGACTCGGCCGGGTCCAGGCCGTGCAGCAGGCAGAACTCCTCGAAGTCCTGCGGGTGGAACATCCGGGCCCGGACGGTCTCGAACCGCTCCAGCGCGTCGGCCAGCAGCTCCGCGGTGTCGGCCAGGTAGCGCTCGTAGTCGGGGGCGTCGCACACGCCCCAGGCCCGGGCCCGCGCGAAGTCCGCGGCATTGGTGAGCACACCGAGGACGAACGCCTGCTCGGCCCCCTCGACCCGCCGCGGCCGGTGCGGCGCCCGCAGCGCGGGGCGCAGGCCGCCGGCGGTGCAGTCGGAGTTGCGGCGGGCGCGGCCCTTGCGGCTGGTCATCGGTGGCTCCTGACATCTGCTGGGGGCCGTCGAACGGTACGGTGACGGTCAGCGGCGGGGCTCGCCGCTGACCGTGTTACTCCCCAGTTCCGCGCGCCACACACGTACGGCGTGTCACGGAAATGTAACCACCGGTAATAGGGGTCGTCGCGGCCTCAGCGCGGCACCCGGGCCAGCTGCCGGGACTGGGCGACCAGGCGTCCGGCCTCGTCCCAGACCTCGGCGTCCTCCTCGAAGTAGCCGCCGGCCACGTTGCGGGTGGAGTGGACGACCCGCAGCCAGCCCGGGGCGGGCCTGGCCCGCAGGTGGACGGTCAGCTCGACGGTCGGGGCCCAGCCCGGCAGGCCGAGGTCGAAGGTGACCGGCGGGAGCGCGTCGGCGACCAGCAGGAGCAGCAGCGGGTCGGGGTCGCGGCCGTCGGCGAGCCGGAACCAGCCCTGGATCCGGCCGTTGCCGGAGGGCTGGCCGAGCGCCCAGCCGACGGTGGCCGGGTCGAGCCGCAGGTCGAAGCGCTCCAGCAGGGCGGCCTGCTCGATCAGCTGCCTGGGGGCGTGCTCGACGCCGATGCACTGGTCCGGCGGCGGCAGCTGCGGCGGGGTCGCGGTGGTGCGCACCTCGCCGTCGTCGGCGGCGAGGTCGCCGTGGCTGGCCACCACGCGCAGGCGTTCGACGCCGTCCTGGCTGAGCGAGGCGGTGCCGGTGGACAGCCCGCGACCGGTGCGCAGCACCTCGGTGCGGACGGTGGCCGGGCCGGGGGTGGAGGCGGACAGGTAGTAACCGCTGATCGACACCGGGTCGGGGTGCTGCCCGTGCTCCAGCGACAGCGCGTGTCCGGCCACCGCGAGCAGCAGCCCGCCGTTGACCCCGCCGCCGATCTGCCAGCCGGCGCCGAGCTCGGCCTCGTAGCGGCCGGCCTCCTCGGGGTGTCTGGTGAGGGCGATGCCCCGGTCGAACTCGCTGCGGGTCGCGGTGCTCATGGGTGTGGCCTGCCCTTCGGGTCGCCGACGGCGCCGTCGGCGAAGTTACTGACGAGTAGCACCCACCCTACGCCCACCGGGTGAAACGCGGAACGGCCGCAGGCCCCGGAGTTCCGGGGGCCTGCGGCCGTCTGCGAACAGCACCGATCAGCGGCGGATGCTCGGCTTCAGCTCCAGGAAGCGGGCCAGCATGCCGTTGACGAAGGCCGGGGAGTCGTCCGTGGAGAACTCCTTGGCGATCTCGACGGACTCGTCCAGGACGACCGCGTCCGGGACGCCGTCCTCCCAGATCAGCTCGTACGCGCCGAGCCGCAGGACGTTGCGGTCCACGATCGGCATCCGGTCGAGGGTCCAGCCCACCGCGTACTGCTCGATCAGGTCGTCGATGCGACGCGCGTGCTGGACGTACCCCTCGATCAGCTCCATGGTGTACTCGCCCACCTGCGGGGTGCCCTCGTCGGGCTTGGGCTCGCGGGCGCGCGCCACCCAGTCGGCAAGGACCTGCTGCGGGTCGACCCCGCGGTGGTCGGCCTCGAAGAGGATCTGGAAGGCCCGGGTACGGGCCTTGCTACGTGCGGCCGACACGGACTTACTTCACCCGGCCGAGGTAGCTGCCGTCGCGGGTGTCGACCTTGACCTTCTCGCCGGTGACGACGAAGAGCGGGACCTGGATCTCGGCACCGGTCTCCAGGGTGGCCGGCTTGGTGCCACCGGTGGAGCGGTCGCCCTGCACGCCCGGCTCGGTGTGGGAGATCACGAGCTCGACGGAGGTCGGGAGCTCGATGTAGAGCACCGCACCCTCGTTGGTGGCGACGAGGGCCTCGAAGCCCTCCAGCAGGTAGTTCGCGGCGTCACCGACGACGGCCGGCTCGATCGTGATCTGGTCGTAGGTGTCCATGTCCATGAACACGAAGTTCTCGCCGTCCTTGTACGAGAACTGCATGCCGCGCTTGTCGACGTTGGCGGTCTCGACCTTGGTGCCGGCGTTGAAGGTCTTGTCGACGACCTTGCCCGTCAGGACCTCCTTGAGCTTCGTACGCACGAAGGCCGGGCCCTTGCCGGGCTTGACGTGCTGGAACTCGACGACGGACCAGAGCTTGCCGCCCTCCAGCTTGAGGACCATGCCGTTCTTGAGATCGTTCGTGGAAGCCACGGGCGCACTTACTCCTGGATATAGCTGTCAAGGAACCAAGGGTTCGCGTCCTGCCGCCGGCCCGGGGGCCGCCGTCACAGGGCGAGGAGCTCCTTGGTGGTGATGGTGAGCAGCTCGGGCCCGCCCTCCTCGAGGGGGCGCACCACGAGCGTGTCCTCGATCCGGACCCCGCCCTTGCCCGGGAGGTGGACCCCTGGACCGACGGTGACCGGCACGCGGCTGTCCAGTTTACCCATGTCCGACGGACCGAGGCGCGGCGCCTCCCGGATCTCCAGCCCGATGCCGTGGCCGACCGGGTGCGGAGAGGCCTCGGCGTGCCCGGCCGCCTCCAGGACCTGCCGGGCCACCCGGTCGGGCACGCACTGCTCGACGCCCGGGCCGAGCGCCTCCCGACCCGCCCGCTGGGCGCGGAAGACCAGCCGGTGCAGCTCGACCTGCCAGGGCGCGGGAGCCGCTCCGATCACGAAGGTCCGGGCGGTCGAGACGCCGTAGCCCCGGTACTGGGCGCCCATCACCACGGTGAGGAAGTCGCCCTCCTCCACCCGGCGGTCGGTGGGCTGGTGGGCGGGCTGGCCGGAGTGGCTGCCGGTGCCGACCGACACCGGGAAGGCCGCCCGGTCGGCTCCGTGGTCGATCATCCGGCGCTCCAGCTCCATCGCCAGGTGCCGCTCGGTCCGGCCGACCAGGATCGACTCCAGCAGCTCGCCCAGCGCCTGGTCGGCGATCTCGGCGGCGATCCGCAGGTCCGCGATCTCGTGCTCGTCCTTGACCACCCGCAGCCGCTCCACCACCTGGCCGAGGTCCGCCAGCCGGCCGCCCTCCAGCAGGCCCGCGACCGCCCGGTGCCGGGTGACGGTCAGGTCGTGCTCCTCGACCGCCAGGTCGCGCACCCCCAGCCGGTCCGCGGTGGCGGCGGCCGCCAGGGCGGTGTCCGCCCCGGCCGCCACCGGCACCTGGGTGACGTCCGCGGCGATCAGGTGCTCCCCCGAGTCGTCCGGCGGCAGGTCGTCCGGGAGCGTCAGCAGCACCCGGTCCCGGGTCAGCAGCAGGGTCGCCCCGCAGGGCGCGCAGCCCGTCAGGTACCGCACGTTCGCCGCCCGGGTGATCAGCGCCGCGTCGGCGCCGGCCGCGCTGCAGTGCTCCCTCACCCGCTCCCGCCGCCCCGCGTACGCATCCGCCATGCGTCGAGCCTACGAACCCCCGGCCCGAAGCGCCCGCCGAGCACCCCCGAGGGATGCGCCGGCACCCCACTGCGCCCCGCGCGCCCCCGCGCACTCCCCGCTGACCGCCGTCACCTCCCCTCCGGGTCGATCAGGCCCCGGCGGTAGGCCGGGACGAGGTTCTGCGGGACGAGCATCTCCCGGCCGTTCAGGGTGATCGGGACGAGCTTCGGGCCGGTCGCCTTCCACTGGGCGCGGCGGTGCCGGGTGTTGCTGCGCGAGGTCCTGCGCTTGGGAACTGCCATCGGGGGCTCCTGTCGGGTGGTGCCGGGCCGTCGGGTCCGGGCTAACGGGTGGTGCCGGAGGCGTACGGGAGGAGGGCCGTCTCGCGGGCGTTCTTGACCGCCCGGGCCACCGCCCGCTGCTGCTGGACGGTGAGCCGGGTGACCCGCCGGCTGCGGATCTTGCCGCGGTCGGAGACGAAGCGGCGCAGCAGGTCGGTGTCCTTGTAGTCGACGTACTCGATGCCGGCCGCGACCAGCGGGTTGGGCCGGGCCTTCGGCGCGGCGGTGCGGTTGCGCACGGGTGCTCCCTTGCGGTGGTGGGCGGTGTCGGTCAGTGGTGGACGGGGTCGAGGAGGTCCCGGAAGCCGTCCGGGAGGGCCTTCCAGCCGGGTTCGCCGGCGGCGAGTTCGGTGTCGGTGAGCAGGCAGGAGTCGAGCAGTTCGGTGAGGCCGTCGACGTCCAACCCCTCCGCGGTGAAGCTGAGCTGCTGCACCCGGTCCCCGTGCAGGGGGTGCCAGTCGAGGGCGGCCGCGGCGCGGCGGGCCGGCGGGTAGAGGTCCCAGGCGGCGTCGGGCAGGGCGATCAGCCAGGGCCCGCACTCCTCGACCGCGAGGTTGGCCCCGGCCGCGTCCCAGGCGAGCATCAGGTCGGGCCGGTTGGCGAGCCAGAACCTGCCGCGGCTGCGCTGGGCGGCCGGGACGAGCAGTTCGAGGGCCCGGTGCAGCCGTTCCGGGTGCAGCGGCCGGCGGCGCTCCCAGACCAGGGTGCTCACCCCGGCCTCGTCGCTCTCCTGGGGGAGCAGCGCGATCGCCGGGTTGACGCGGTCGCGCGCGGCGGCCACGTCGAAGCCGCCGAGGGCGGCCCGGGCGAGCGCACCGGTGCCGAGCCGGACCACCCGGGCGGTCGGGTGGAGCTGGCGCAGCAGCGCGAGCCCCGGCGCGTGCGCGGTGGCGCGCGGCACGGCGAGCGTGGTGGCGTACTCGACCTGGTGGGCGAGCGCCTCGGCGCGGGTGCGTTCGTCCCGGGCGGCGGTGTGCTGCCCGTGCTCCACCAGCTCGTCGGGCACGGAGAGTTCGCCGACCAGCCGGTCCGGGTCGACGGCGGTGACCACGCCCGCGAGTTCGATCGCCTCCGCCAGGGGGCGGCCGTCCACCTCGCCCCCGGCGAGCACCTCGACCGCGGGGTGCGGGTCGCTGCCGCCCCAGAGTTCGACCACCGCGAGCCCGTACCGGCCGCCGTCGGCGAGTTCCAGCAGCCGGGGCAGCAGGTCCTCGCGCAGGGCGCAGCACGGGCAGTCGTTCACCAGCGGGACCGAGCCGGTGTCGAACGCCCCGCCGGCGTCCCGCAGTTCGCGGTGGACCAGGCCGCGCGCGGCGTCCCGCAGGTCGTGCCGCAGCACCACGGCGTCCACCGCGGCGGCCGTCAACTCCTCGACGGCGGACCGGCGTTCGTCCGGGTGCAGCCCGGCGACCACCACCACCGGGAGCCTGGTGCCGTCCATGCCGCTCACCAGCTCGCCTTGCGCACGCCCGGCAGGTGTCCGGCGTGGGCGTGGACGCGCAGGTTGACCCGGGAGAGGCCGAAGGCGCGCAGGTAGCCGCGCGGCCGGCCGTCGACGGCATCGCGGTTGCGGACCCTGGTGGGGCTCGCGTCGCGGGGCTGGCGGGCGAGTTCGGCCTGGGCGGCGGCGCGCTCGGCGGGGGCGGTGCCGGGGTGGGCGATGAGCCGCTTGAGTTCGGCCCGGCGCTGGGCGTAGCGGGCGACGATCACTCGCCGCTGCTCGTTCTTGGCGATCTTGCTCTGCTTGGCCATCAGACCTTCCCCCCTCGGGCGCGGATGCGGGCGACGGCGGCCTCGACGCCGATCGTGTCGACGGTCTTGATCCCCTTGGCGCTCAGCACCAGCCGGACGTACCGGCCCTCACTGGGCAGCCAGTAGCGCTTGCGCTGGATGTTGGGGTCGAAGCGGCGCGGGGTGCGGCGGTGCGAGTGCGAGATCGCGTTGCCGAAGCCGGGCCGGCGGCCGGTGAGCCGGCAGTGGGCGGACATGGGTGCTCCCTGGCGTCCGGGAATGGGCAGGACGGAGGTCACGTTACACCAGATGAAAATGACATCCATTTCGGTGTACGGTTCCGATCCATCCCCGCGAACCCCGCACCCGGAGGCCCCCGGACCCCGAGGGTCCACGGGCCCGAGACCCCAGGAGGACGCCCGATGGCCCGCAGCGAACTGCGCCCCGTGATCAAGCTCCGCTCCACCGCCGGCACCGGCTACACGTACGTGACCCGCAAGAACCGCCGCAACGACCCGGACCGGATGGTCCTGCGCAAGTACGACCCGGTCGCGGGCCGGCACGTCGACTTCCGCGAAGAGCGCTGACCGCACGAACCCCTCGGAGGAGCCCAGCCATGAAGCCCGGAATCCACCCCGCCTACCGCCCGGTCGTCTTCCGCGACAAGGTCGGCGGCCTCGCCTTCCTCACCCGCTCCACGGTCACCGGTGACCGCACGGTCGAGTGGGAGGACGGCAACACCTACCCGGTGATCGACGTCGAGATCTCCTCGGCGAGCCACCCCTTCTACACCGGCCAGTCCCGGGTGCTCGACACCGCCGGCCGGGTCGAGCAGTTCCGCCGCCGCTACGGCGACCGGCACTGACGGCGGAACGCGAACGGCGCCTCCCCGGCTCGGGGAGGCGCCGTTCGCGACGCGCGGGCACTGCCGCCACCGCTACTGCTGCTGCGTGGGCGTCCAGCGCTTCTCGACGCCCGCCAGCTTCCAGTACGCGATGGCGATCGCCCACACCACCACGAACAGCCCGGCGATCGCGTAGCCGACGTTGTCCAGCGAGATGTCCGCGATGAACCCGGTCACCGGGTCGGTCAGGTCGAGCTTCTCGTGCAGCACGCCGACCAGCTCGATGGTGCCGATGATGAAGGCCACCGCGATCGACAGCCCGGTGATGGTCAGGTTGTAGTACACCTTGCGCACCGGGTTGGAGAAGGCCCACTGGTACGCGAAGTTCATGAACGTCCCGTCCAGGGTGTCGAACAGGCTCATCCCGGCCGCGAACAGCAGCGGCAGGCAGACGATCGCGTACCAGGGCAGCCCGGCCGCCGCGCCCGAACCGGCCATCACCATCAGGGTGACCTCGGTCGCGGTGTCGAAGCCCAGGCCCAGCACCATGCCGACCGGGAACATCTGCCCGGGCCGGGTGATCGAGCGGGTCGCCCGGTTCAGGATCCGGGCCATGAAGCCGCGCGAGTCGAGGTGCGCCTCCAGCTCCGACTCGTCGAACTGCCCGGCCCGCATCGAGCGGAACACCTTGAGGATGCCGAGCAGCGCCGCCAGGTTGAGCGCGCCGATCAGGTAGAGGAAGGCGCCGGAGGCCGTGGTGCCGACCAGCCCGAGCCACTTGTGGGTGGCCGAGTCGTCGTCCATCAGCGTGTTCGCCAGCTGGGCGCCGCCCGCCACCAGGGCGGCCATGATGACCACCATCGAGGAGTGGCCGAGCGCGAACCAGAAGCCGACCGAGACCGGCCGCTTGCCGTCCGCCATCAGCTTGCGGGTGGTGTTGTCGATCACCGCGATGTGGTCGGCGTCGAAGGCGTGCCGCATGCCGAGGGTGTAGGCCGTGATGCCCAGGCCCACCCCGAAGACCTGGGTGCCGACGGCGTAGTTGTGCGGCGCGACCAGGAAGACGAGGGTCCCGAAGGCCACCACGTGCATGGCCAGGATCACCCCCATCAACCCGGCGGTCCGGAGGGTGTCCTCGCGCTTCCACCGGAAGGTGGGCAGTACGGAGGGGGCGGGGCCCGCCTCGGCGGGCGCGGCGGTTTCGGGCAGGGTCATCTTCGGATCACGCTCCAGCACCTCGTGGAATGACTTCGTGAGATGCCGTGGCCGGTCTCCTGGCTCACGGGGCTTCCCGACCCGCCTTCCCAGGTGCACGAAGCACCCAGTGGCACGTGGATCCGGACGACTGTCCCCCGATCACAGTGGCGAGGGCCGCTCCGGAATGGGACCTGTTGAGGGTCCGTCACCGGTCTTCCCGAGCACCACGGCGGGGAACACCGTAGGGGCAGGACCACACCCTCGCAAGGTTGCGCACCTGTGCAGGTGTCCAGGATCACAGGTCGTGAGCTGCCAGAATGTCCGCATGCATCTCGTACCGGCCGACCGCGCGGGCCACCGCACCATCGACGGACACCGGGTCTGCGAGGCCATCGCCGCCATCGGGGACACCGCCCACGTCCGGACCTGGGCCGAGCGGTTCTCCCTGCTCTCCGACCCCGGCCGGCTCGCCCTGCTGCTCGCCCTCCACCGGGCCGGCCCGCTCGCCGTCAGCGACCTGGCGGTCGCCACCGGCATGCGCGACCCGGCCGTCTCCCAGGCCCTGCGACTGCTCCGCACGGCGGGCGTGGTCACCGGCGACAAGGACGGACGCGTGGTGCGCTACCGGCTCGTGGACGACGCCCTGCGCCCCCTCCTCGACGAGTGCGCCGCCGCCGACCACGAGGAGCCCGCCGCGGCGGCGGGCTGACCGACACTCGGCAAACCACGCCGGGGGCGCGGCGGGGTGAGTACGATCACGATGTGCCGTCCCACCCCCACGTCTGGCCCGCCGACCGCTGGAACACCCGCCCGGTCAAGGCCCGCGTGCTGGCGGTCGCCCGCACCCTCACCTCGGCGACCCGGGTCCTGGACGTCCTCACCCTGCTCGACCCGGACGGCATCGAGCGGTACTTCACCGTCAACCCCGGCTCCGCCTTCGCCGACCGCGCCCTGGACGAGTACCTCCACGGCCTGCCCGGCTACACCGTGCTGGACTGGGAGGACGCCGTCCGCCACCGCTTCGACCTGGCCGTCGCCTGCGCCGTCCACGCCTCCATGCACCGGCTGGACGCCCGCCTGGTCGTCCTCCCGCACGGTGCCGGCTACAACCGCCTGGTCACCGAGTCCACCGGCGACGCGGTCAGCTCCGCCGGCCTCTCCCGCAACGAACTCACCCACCGCGGAGAGGTGTTCGTCGACGTCCTCGGCCTCTCCCACCCCGAACAGCTGGACCGGCTGCGGGCCTCCTGCCCCGAGGCCCTGGACGTCGCCGAGGTCGTCGGCGACCCGTGCTTCGACCGGATCCTGCGCAGCCGACGCTCCCGCGACGGCTACCGCGCCGCCCTCGGCGCCGTCGACGGCCGCCGACTCGTCGTCGTCGACTCCACCTGGAGCGAGCACTCGTTATTCGGCCGTCACCCCGACCTGCCGCAGCGGCTGGTCCGCCGACTGCCCGCCGACGAGTACGCGGTGGCCGTCGTGCTGCACCCCAACATCTGGAGCCGGCACGACCCGGCGGCCCTGCTCGACGACGCCCGGCGGATGGGCCTGCGCCTCGTCCCGCCCCACCAGGGCTGGCAGGCCGCCCTCGTCGCCGCCGACGTCATGATCGGCGACCACGGCTCGGTCTCCTTCTACGGCGCCGCCCTGCGACGGCCCACGATGATCGTCGCCACCGGCGCCGCCGAACTCGACCCGCGGTCCCCCAGCTACGCCTTCGGCCAGGCCGCACCCGTCCTCGACCCCGACGGCGACCTCGCCGCCCAACTCGAACTCGCCCTGGCCCGGACCCCGGACGACCGCACCGACCTGACGGCCATCACCGACCGCTCGCTCGCCCACCGCGGCGAATCCGCCCGACTGCTGCGCCCACTGCTCTACTCCTTCCTCGACGGCCTCGACGAGCCCGCCGGCGAACCCGTCCTGCCGCCCTACCCCAAGCCCGCGCCCCGGCCCGGAGGCGGCGAAGGGCCCAGCGCGTACGACGTCGAGGGCAAGAGCGAGGGGACGGAGGTCAGCCTGCGGCGCTACCCCTTCCACCCCGACGACCACACCCCGCGCGGCTTCCACGCCCTCACCGACGACCACCCGGGCGACGCCCTGCGGTACACCGCCGAAGTCCTCGCCCGCACCGAGGCCCGGGCCGAACGCCCCGCCGTCGAGTGGCTCGCCGACACCGCCCTCGAACTGCCCGGCCTCGCCGTCGCGGTGGCCGCCCTCGGCCCGGCCCGGCACCTGCTCCGGCTGCCCGGCGGCCGACTCCTCGAAGCCCACGCCGCACGCGACTTCGGCAGCCCCGAGCCCGTCCTCGACCCCCTGCTGCTCGGCTCCGCCGTCGCCTGCTGGCTCTCCGACGGCGGCGACCCGGCCGGCCTGCCCGAGCACGGCCTCACCGTCCGCACCGGCCGGCACTGCACCCGGGTCGCCTTCACCGCCGGGCCCTGACCGGCCCCGGACAGGGCCTAGGGCCTGTCCGGCGGATCTTGGCAGATCAGCGCGCGGCGTTGGGCGCCCGGCTGGGCGTGCGCCCGAGTCGGCCTCGTACT
>NZ_JBHZCY010000056.1:0-55585 GCF_042786665.1 Kitasatospora sp. NPDC059146
GACGTAGCCGAGGTATTCCATGCTCAGCTTGTCGCGCGAGGCCACCGGCTCGTTACGATGCCGGGGTGTCCACTCGGCATCCGAGAAGAAGTACGGGACCCGGTCGTAGACGGCGTCCGGCTGCCCCAGCAGGGCCCGGGCGGCGGTCTGCGGCTGGTTGAGGGCGTTGGCCCAGTGTTCGACCCGCAGGTGCCGGTCGAACAGCGGGTGGTAGGCGTTGGCGACGTCGCCGGCCGCGTAGACGTCCGGGTCGGAGGTGCGCAGGTGCTGGTCGGTCTTGATGCCGTTGTCCACCTCCAGGCCGGCGGCCTCGGCCAGTGCGGTGGCGGGGGAGATGCCGATGCCGACCACCACCGCGTCGGCCGCCAGCTCGGTGCCGTCGGCGAGCTTCACGCCGCTCACCGTGCCGTCGGCGCCGGTGAGTTCGGCGACCTGCACGCCGAAGCGCAGGTTTACGCCGTGGTCGCGGTGCAGGTCGGCGAAGACCTGGGCGACCTCGCGGCCGAGCACCCGCAGCAGCGGCAGCTCCAGCGACTCCAGGACGGTGACCTCGGCACCCGCCGCGCGGGCCGCGGCCGCCACCTCCAGGCCGATCCAGCCGGCGCCGACCACCGTGATCCGGGCGCCCGGCCGCAGCACGGCCTTGATCCGGTCGCTGTCCTCGACCCGGCGCAGGTAGAGCACGCCGTCCTGGTCCGCGCCGGGCACCGGCAGCCGGCGCGGCGCCGAGCCGGTGGTCAGCAGCAGCTTGTGGTAGCCGATCTCGCCGTCGTCGGCGAGGGTCACGGTGCGGGCGGCCGGGTCGATCGCGACGACCGGGGTGCCGAGCCGCAGCGTGACGTCGTGCTCGGCGTACCACTGCGGCGGGTGGACGTGGAGCTTCTCCCGGGCCTCCTTGCCGAGCAGGTAGCCCTTGGAGAGCGGCGGGCGCTCGTACGGGCGCTCGTGCTCCTCGCCGATCAGCACGATGCCGCCCCGGTACCCGGCCCCGCGCAGGGCCTCGGCCGCCTTGGCGCCGCCCAGGGAGGCCCCGACGATCACGATCGGCCGTTCGCTGCCCGCCATGCCCGACTCCTTGCTCTCCGTGGACGATCCGGGGTCAGCCTGCCGCCGAACGGGTGGTGTGTCGAGACCGCGCCGGGCGCGCCGCGCCGCGCTCGCCCGTACGGGTGAACGGGGGGAGTTCGACGACGGGCCTCACGGCGTCGTCGCGTCCCTGACCAGCGCGGTGTCGGTGAACTGCTCGAAGCGGACGATCCGCCCGCCGCGTACGACGAAGTGGTGGGCGACCCGTACCGCGAGCGGTCGTCCGGTGGCCTTGTGGACGGCCGTGTAGCGGGCCAGGACCACCACGTTCTCGCCGTCCACCACGTACAGGTCGTCGTGCGCCGTCCAGTTGTCCCACTCGGCGGCCAGCCGCTCCATCACATTGGCGGTGACGCCCTTCGGGGTGCGGTAGGTGCCGGCCAGCGGGAAGCCGGCCATCTCGGTCCACTCGACGTCGTCGGCGAGGGTGCTGCGCAGGGCGGCCAGGTCGCCCCGGGCGGAGGCCAGGTACTGGCGGCGCACCACGTCGGCGGGGGCGGCGGACTCGGCGAAGCCGGCGACGTCCCTGGGGATCTCGATCATCGCGCGCTCAACCCCACGCCATCTCGCCCATGGCGACCTTGGTGCCGATGTCGACGGCGATCCGCAGCCCGAGGTCCGGGAAGCGCCGTTCCAGCGCCTCCTTCGCGGCGGCGGCGTCCGCGGCCCGGCCCAACTCGGTCTCGAAGGCCCGCAGGTAGGCGCGGGTGTGGTCGAGGGCGTTGAGGTCGGTGGGCGCGTCGGCGACCCGGTGGCCGGCCGCCAGCCAGGTCGGGTGGAGGGCCTCCATGCCGTCCAACAGGTCGATCCAGGCGGCCCGTTGCGCCGCGGTCGGGGTGTCGGCCGTCCACACGTGCAGGCCCTCGAAGAGCAGTACCCCGCCGAGCACCGCGCGGTGGTGGTGCTGCCACAGGTAGTGCCGGTCGGGCAGGTGGAAGTCGGCGCCGCGCAGTTCGAACCGGTGGCCCTCGAAGACGATCTCGTCCCCGGTCAGCACCTCCGGCCGGACCAGCCGGGTCGGCAGCTCGGGGCCCAGGTGCGACCAGGCGCGCAGCTTGGACTCGTAGGTGTCCTGGATGTGCTGGACGGTCGAGGCGGTGGCCAGGAAGCGTGCCCCGGGGAAGGCGTCCTGGAGCTCCTGGGCGCCGAAGTAGAAGTCCGGGTCGCCGTGGCTGACGAAGACGGTGGTCAGCCGCTTGCCGCTGGCGCGCACCCGCTCGACCAGCCGGCGCCCGTCGGAGCGGGTGAACCCCGCGTCCACCAGCAGCGCGTCGTTCGGTCCGGTGACCAGGACGGCGGTCTTGTTGAGCGAGCTGTCGGGGGCGTCGATGATCTCGAAGTCGAGTGCACTCATGCTTCTGGGTCCCTCCTCGGGCCGGGCACGCCTCGTCGCCAGCATCCCTGCCGGAACCGGCCCGCGCATGCCGGGAAAGCTGATCGGGTGCTCTGTGGGCGGTGCTCGGAGGACATCCCGTGCGCGTCGCCGGTCGCCCCGGCCGCGCCCCAGGAGACTGCCAGGGCCCCATCGTGTTCACGTCATGAGAGGACCGAGGTGAAGCCCAGTCAGAGACCGGCGGCCCCGACCACCGGCTGGAGACGCCGACTAGGCAAGGCGATGAGTTCCGCCCTGGCCTTGACGCTCGTACCCTTCGCCATCTCGCTCGTCGCACCCACCCAGGCCTCGGCGGCCGGCCTGCCCGGCGGGCTCGGGCCCTGCCTGGGCGCGGACTGCCCGGCCCCGTTCCCCCCGGTCAACAACGGCCCCTTCGCGGGCCGCGACGCCGGGATCAACATCTTCGTCGGCGGCGACTTCAACGTCGGCGGCTCGGCCGCCGAGGCCGAGGGCCACGTGGTGACCCTCGGCAGCTTCTCCCAGAACAAGGCCGCGGGAGCCAGCTCCGGGTACAACATCGGCATCGTCGGCGTCGGCTCCCGGGTGCCCCCGCCCGACGGCGCGGACTTCCTCACCGCCGGCGGCAACGTCACCGTCGCCCCAGGCCAGCGGCTCCTGGCCGACGGCGGCGTGGTCCGCTACGCGGGCACCGCCACCGGCACCATCACCGGGACGACGGTCCAGGACGCCCAGGCCGTCGCCGCCTACACGCCGCTGCGCGGCCAGCTGCAGTCCGCGAGCGAGTGCTACGCCGGGGTCGGCACGCCCCGCCCGGCCACCGGGACGGCCGTCAACCAGGGCTACCAGACCCTGTTCACCGGCGACGGCAGCTCCGCGCTCCAGGTCTTCAACGTCGACTTCGACCTGGTCGGCAACGGCGGCGGCGCCCAGGGCGTGGCCTTCGCCAACATCCCCGCGAACGCCACGGTGCTGGTCAACCTCACCGGCGGCGCCCGCACCATCAACACCTTCAGCGGCAGCTTCGACGACAACGACCCGTGGAACCGGCTGCGCCCGCGTCTGCTGTGGAACTTCCCGACCGCGAGCACCGTCACCCTCACGGGCTCCGGGCAGTTCCAGGGCAGCGTGCTGGTCGGCAACCCGGCCAGCACCAGCACGATGAACCTGCCCGGCCTGAACGGGCGCTTCTTCACCACCGGTTCGCTGCTGCACAACTCCGGTTCCGGCATGACCGGCACCGAGTTCCACGCCTACCCCTTCAACGGCGACCTGCCCGACTGCGGCAGCCCGCCGATCTCGACCGCGTCGACCAGCGTGACCAAGGTCGACTCGGTGACCTCGCAGCCGCTGGCGGGTGCCACCTTCCAGCTGTGGCGGGAGACCAACGGCGTCGCCGGCCTGCAGACCACGGGCACCACCCCGGACACCAAGGTCGGTGCCCCGTGCACCACCGGTCCGGACGGCCTCTGCTCCGTCAGTGACCTGCCGCTGGGCACCTACTACTGGCAGGAGACGGCGGCCCCGCCCGGCTACGACCTGCCGCAGCAGCCGGTGACGACGGTGGTGCTGGACACCAACGGGCAGACCGTCCCGGTGACCGTCGCCGACACCAAGAGCCCGGTCGTCGAGACCGCGTCGACCAGTGTGACCAAGGTCGATTCGGCGAACTCCCAGCCGTTGGCCGGTGCGGTGTTCCAGTTGTGGCGGGAGACCAACGGCGTGCCCGGCCTGCAGACTTCGGGAGCCAACCCGGACACGGCGGTCGGCTCGCCCTGTACGACCCCGGCCTCGGGCGTCTGCTCGGCGACCGGCCTGCCCCTGGGCACGTACTACTGGCAGGAGACGGCGGCCCCGGCCGGGTACGACCTGCCGCAGCAGAACGTGACCGAGGTCGTGCTCGACACCAACGGGCAGAACGTCGGCGTGACGGTGGCCGACACCAGGACGGCGGCCCCGACCGCCTCCACGACCGTCACCAAGGTCGACTCCGCCACCGGGCAGCCGCTGGCCGGTGCGGTCTTCCAGCTGTGGCGGGAGACCAACGGCGTCGCCGGGCTGCAGACTTCGGGAGCCAACCCGGACACGGCGGTCGGCTCGCCCTGCACCACCCCGGCCTCGGGCGTCTGCTCGGCGACCGGCCTGCCCCTGGGCACGTACTACTGGCAGGAGGTCTCCGCGCCCAACGGCTACGAGCTGCCCGACCTGAGCGTGACCACCGTGGTGCTGGACGCCAACGGGCAGACCGTCCCGGTGACCGTCCAGGACACCAAGACCGTCGCCCCGACCGGTTCGACCTCGGTGACGAAGGTCGATTCGGCGACCTCGCAGCCGTTGGCGGGTGCGGTGTTCCAGTTGTGGCGGGAGACCAACGGTGTGCCCGGCCTGCAGACGACCGGCGCGAACCCGGACACGGCGGTCGGTTCGCCCTGCACCACCCCGGCCTCGGGCGTCTGCTCGGCCGACGGCCTGCCGCTGGGCACGTACTACTGGCAGGAGACGGCCGCCCCGGCCGGGTACGACCTGCCGCAGCAGCCGGTGACCACGGTGGTGCTGGACACCAACGGGCAGAACGTCCCGGTCACGGTCAAGGACGCCAAGACGGTCACGCCGACCGGTTCGACCTCGGTGACGAAGGTGGACGCCGACACGGGCAAGCCGTTGGCCGGAGCCGTCTTCCAGCTGTGGCGGGAGACCAACGGTGTACCGGGCCTGCAGACCACCGGGGCCAACCCGGACACGGCCGTCGGTTCGCCCTGCGTCACGTCCGACACCGGCGTGTGCTCGGTGACGGGTCTGCCGCTGGGGACGTACTACTGGCAGGAGACGGCCGCCCCGGCCGGGTACGACCTGCCGCAGCAGCCGGTGACGACGGTGGTGCTGGACACCAACGGGCAGAACGTCCCGGTCACCGTCAAGGACCGGAAGACGGCCGCGCAGACCGGGAAGACCACCGTCACCAAGGTGGACGCCGACACGGGCAAGCCGTTGGCCGGAGCCGTCTTCCAGCTGTGGCGGGAGACCAACGGCGTGCCCGGCCTGCAGACCACCGGGGCCAACCCGGACACGGCGGTCGGCCCGCTGTGCGCGACCGACGTCAACGGCGTGTGCTCGGCGGACAACCTCCCGCTGGGGACGTACTACTGGCAGGAGGTCGTCGCTCCCCCCGGGTACGAGCTGCCGCAGGACGCGGTGTCCACGGTCGAACTGACCAAGGACTGCCCGTGCGTGGAGATCACGGTCGCGGACAGCAAGTGTCCGCCGGAGCCCTGCCCGCCGGAGCCGTGCCCGCCCGAGCCGTGCGACCCGCCGGACCACCCGTGGGGGACGAACGCCGACCGCATCCCGGTGCCCGAGGTCCACGGGGGGCGCGCCTGACGGACCGCCCCGCGCGTGAGCGCCTGACCTGACGACGTGGCCGGAGGAGCCGAGGACGGCGCCTCCGGCCACCGGCGTGCCCGGCGGTCGGTGCCCGGACGTCGGCGCCCGGGCGTCAGTGCCGGCGGTCAGTGTCCGGCCGTCAGTGCCTGGTCCAGAGGGTGAGGTCGCTGCTGGTGGCCACGGCCAGGGTGCGGCCGGTGGGGGAGAAGCCGGCAGTGCGGAAGGTCGACCAGGAGGAGTGGAAGACGTGCCACCAGGTCTCCCCGTGCTGCCCGCCCCGTTCGGGCGCCGTGCCGCCGACCAGCAGCACGCGGTGGTGCGGCCACTCGGGCGCCGGGACGTCGACGGACCAGCCGTCGTCCGTCCCGCTGTGCAGGCCGCCGCCCCACAGGCCGGCCACCGGGATCCGCAGGCTGGCGACCGGGCCGAGGCCGGGGCAGGAGAGGTCCGGGCCGTCCGGGTCCTCCTCCGGGTCGTACTCGCGCTCCAGCTTCTCGCCCGTCACCGCGTCGAACAGGCCGTGCCCGCTGCTGGAGACGGTCAGCACCAGGTCGTGCCCGGTGTCGGGGTGGACGGCGAAGCCGATGCCGAGCAGCCCGCCGACCGGGACGATCCCCCGGCCGACCTGCCGCCACGGCGCCGGCGGGGGGATCACCTCGGCAGCCAGGATCCGGTCGCGGAGCTGCTGCTGGAAGGGGGTCAGGACCATGCGGATGATCATCCCACCGACGGTCGGGGCGCTACTCCTCCGTACGGGACAGCCGCAGCAGCGCCAGTGCCCCGACCGCCGTGGTCACCGCCAGCCCGCCCCACAGCAGACCCGGCCCCGCGGCCAGCAGCGCCGTCAGCACCGCCGGAGCCGCCGCCCGGCCGACCCCCATCGACAGCTCCCAGCGGGCCAGCGCCCGCCCCAGCAGGTGCGGCGGCGCGATGGCCGCCACCAGGGCCGTACCGGAGCCGGTGTAGAGGATCTCGCCGAGCGTGTACAGCACGGACACCAGCACGATGCCCACCGTGCCCGGGACCCCGCCCAGCGACCCGGCCGCCCAGAAACCCAGGTACGACAGGCTCAGCGTCGCCCCCGCGGCCGCCAGCACCGACTGCCGGGAGCGCTTCGCCAACCGCAGCACCAGCGCCAGCTGCAGCGCGATCACCAGCACGGTGTTGCCCACGAACACGCCCGAGGACCAGGCCGCGGAGGCGTGCAACTGGAGCACCAGCAGCGCGGGCAGCGCCACCTCCAGCACGTCGAAGCAGAACGCGTACGGCAGGTTGGCCAGGCTCAACAGGGTGATCCGGCGCAGCGGTTCCCCGCCGTCCCCGGCCTCCCCGGCCCGCTCCGCCACCGTCTGCGGCGCCCGGACCCGCAGCGAGGCCACCAGGGCGGCGGCCAGCAGGCTGGCCGTGCCCGTCAGCCCGGCCAGCACCCGGATGGTGTCCGTCCCGCCGGCCACCGCGACCGTCGCCAGCAGGGCGCCCGCGCCCATGCCCGCGTTGCGCAGCGAGCGCCCGGCGGCCAGCGCCGCGTCCCGCAGCCGGCCCTCGGTCAGGGTGCTCACCACGGCGGTGTGGGTGGTCGGCCAGGACTGGCTGCCGATGCCGAACAGCACCGCCGCCGCGGTGAACAGCGGCAGCCCGTCCGCGGCGAGCAGGACCAGCGCGCCCGCCGCCCGCAGCAGCAGGGTGACGGCGGCGGGCAGGGTGCGGGCGCCGGTGTCGATCCAACGGCCGGTCAGCGGCACCATCACCAGCCCGGCGACCATCCCGGCCGACAGGGCCAGGCCGACCGCCCCGGCGGGCAGGTGGAGCATCCCGACGCCGTACAGCAGCAGGAACGGGCGCAGCATGCCGCCGCCCACCGCGTCGACGGCGACGGCCGCCGCGTACCGGGGGCCGCCGGCGGCGGTCAGCAGGCCCAGCAGCGCGGACGGGCCGCCCCGGCCGGTGCCGGTCGGCGGGGCGGGCGGTTCGCTGGTGGGGACGGAGGCGGTGTCGTGGCCGGACTTCTCCTGGATCGGGCTCATGGCCGGTACGGTCCGCCCAGGTGGCGCCGCGTGTCGCGTGGATTGACGGTTAGCGTCAATCGGCGTGGGAGGGGGCGCCGCGGGATGACAGGATTTGATCGTGAGTGTGACCATCGACATCACCGGCCTGCCCGAGGAGCGCCTGCTCTTCGCGCCCTCGCCGCTCGCCGAGCTGAACGCCATGCTGCACGTGCTCGCCGAGCCCGCGCACCATCCGGCGTTGCAGGGCTGGGCGGCCTCCACCACCACGGCGATCCCGCCGGAGCTGTCCGAGCGGCTGCTGGAGGCGGACTTCCTCTGGCGGTCCTCGCGGGCCGACTTCCTGGTGCCCGGTCAGCCCGCCGCCACCCTCGCCGAGGAGCTCGACGCCGTCGACCGGGTCGACGACGAGCTGTACGTGACCGCGGCCCTGATCACCACCTGCGGCTCCTCCCGGCTCAACCGGCGGACGGCCTCCCCGCTCAGCGACCCCGCCGCCAACGAGCGCGCCCGCGAGCTGGCCCTCGCCCGCGGCCCCCGGCAGGCGGCCTTCGCGGACCGGCTGCTCGCCGACCCGCCCGCCGTCCGGGCGCTGGTGCGCCGGATGCTGGAGGACTGCGAGTCGGCGTTCTTCGCCGACGCCTGGCAGCGGGTCCTGCCCGGGCTGGCCGCGGACTCCCGGCACAAGGCCGACCTGCTCGCCCGCCGCGGCCTGGCCGAGGCCATCGGCGCGCTGTCGCCGTCCGTCGGCCTGGACGAGAGCGGCGGGCGGCGGCGGATCGTCATCGACAAGCTCCAGGACTCCGGCACCAGCGGCACCGACGGCAACGGGGTCACCTTCATCCCCACCGCCTTCGGCCGCCCCCACCTGCTGGCGGTGCACGCCCCGGGCTGGCGGCCGGTCCTGCAGTACCCGGTGGCCGAGGCCGGGCTGCCCGAGCCGGTCTCGCTCGCGCTGGTCCAGCAGCGGCTGGAGGCGCTCGCCCACCCGATCCGGCTGCGGCTGGCCCGCACCATCGCCCGCGGCCCGCACACCACCGGCGAACTCGCCGCGGCCTGGCAGTTGAGCGCCCCCGAGGTGTCCCGCCACCTGGCGGTGCTGCGCAAGGCCGGGCTGCTGGTCACCGAGCGGCGCGGGCGGTACATGCTCTACCAGCTGGACCTGTCCGGCAGCGCCCGGCTCGGCTCGGACTTCCTGGAGGCGGTGCTGCGGTGAGCGGGCCGTACGTGGACGAGGGGAACGGCGGGAACAGCGGGCGGCCGGAACACGTTCGTCCGGTCATGACCGACGACGTTCCTGAGATCCTCCGCTACGCCGCCTTCGCGATCCGCCCCGAGGGCGGCAACCCCGCCGGCGTGGTGCTCGACGCCACCGGACTGACCGCCGAGCGGATGCTCGCCGTCGCCGCCGAGGTCGGGTACTCCGAGACCGCCTTCCTGACCCCGGGCAGTGAGCAGGGCGCCTACCACGTGCGGTACTTCAGCCCGCTGCTGGAGGTGCCGTTCTGCGGGCACGCGACGGTGGCCGCCGCCGTCGCGGTCGCCGAGCGGTCCGGCCCGGGCCGCTACGTGTTCGGCACGGCGGCCGGGGACGTCCCGGTCGAGGTCGAGCGCGGCGCCGACGGCCTGCGGGCGACGCTCACCAGCGTCGAGCCGAAGGTCGAGGAGGTGCCGGCGGCGGACGTCGAGGAGGCGCTCGCGCTGCTCGGCTGGTCGGCCGCCGACCTGGACCCGGCGCTGCCGCCGCGGATCGGCTACGCGGGCGCCCGGCACCTGGTGCTGGCCGCCGGCACCCGCTCCCGACTGGCCCGGCTGGACTACGACTTCGACGGGCTGGCCGCGTTCATGAACGCCCGCGACCTGGTCACCCTGCAGCTGGTCTGGCGCGAGGCCCCCGAGGTCTTCCACGTCCGCGACCCGTTCCCGGTCGGCGGCGTGGTCGAGGACCCGGCCACCGGCGCGGCCGCGGCCGCCTTCGGTGCCTACCTACGCGAGCTGGGCGCGGTGACCGCCCCGGCCGTGCTGACCCTGCACCAGGGCGAGGACCTCGGGCGCCCGGGCGTGCTGCGGGTCGAACTGCGGGCGGAGGACACCCGGGTGCGGGTCTCCGGCACGGCGGTGGCGATCCCGTAGTGCCTCGGCGCCGAGGGGGAGGGGAGAGGCCCTCCCCCCCGGCGCCCCCGGGCAGGAACGGGGGGCGAGCCGCGCGGCCCCGGCCGACCAGGCCCGGGGGGGGGCGCCCCCGGGGCCCGGGGGCCCCGGGGGGCCGGGCGGCCCCCCCCCCCCGCCCCGCCCCGGCTCAGGACCGGGCGGCGAGCAGCGCGGCCAGGCCGTCCAGGCCCCGGTCGACGGTCGCCGGGTCCACCTGGCTGACGGAGAGCCGCAGTTGGCGCTCCCCGCCCGCACCGGGGTAGAAGTGGGACATCGGCGTCCAGATCACCCCGTACCGCGAGGCGGAGAGCTCCAGCAGGGCGTCGTCCACCACGCACGGCACCGTGAGCACCAGGAAGAAGCCGCCGCGCGGCTCGTTCCAGGTCACCCCGCCGCCCGGCGGGAAGCGCCGGGCCAGGCCCGCCAGCACCAGGGCGAGGTTGCGCCGGTAGAGCGCGGCGACCTCGGTGTTGGCGGCCCGCAGGCTGTGGCCGTGTTCGAGCAGCGCGCCGCCGATCACGGCCTGGGCGATCGGCGAGGTGTTCACCGTGGTCATGCTCTTGACCATGCCGAGCAGGTCGGCCAGCAGGACGCTGCCGCCCGCGCCGTCCGCCACCAGCTGGTCCGCGACCACGTAGCCGACCCGGGCGCCCGGGAGGGCCGTCTTGGCGAAGGACCCGAGGTGGACCACCCGCCGTGCGGTGTCCAGCGCCTTGAGCGAGGGCAGCCGCTCCTCGCCCGCGAACACGCAGTACGGGTTGTCCTCCAGGACCAGGAAGTCCTCCTCGGCGGCCAGCTCCAGCAGCTCCCGGCGCAGGTCCAGCGGCAGGCTGGCGCCGCTCGGGTTGGCCACGTCCGGGACCAGGTAGAGCGCCCGGGGGCGCAGCCCCTCGGCCCGGGCGTCGGCCAGCTGCCGACGCAGGTCGGCGAGGTCGAGCCCGTCCGGGCCGTCGGCCACCGGCCGCACCGGCAGGTCCGCCAGCAGGGCGGCGCCGGTCAGCCCGACGTAGGTGGGCGAGACGGCCAGCACCACGTCCTCGGGGCCGCGGCGCAGCGCCCGCAGCACCAGGAACATCGCCTCCTGGCAGCCGACCGTCACCACGATCGACTCGGCGGGCACCTCGATGCCCTCGTCCACCGCGAGGTGCGCGGCGATCAGCTCGTGGATGATCCCCTTGGTCCGCCCGTACTGGAGCACCTGGCGCCGGGCCTGCTCCTCGGACAGGCCGCGCTCGCCGCGCAGGTGCGCGGTGTAGCGGTCCAGGTACCGGTGGACGGCGTCCAGGTCGAAGAACTGCTCGGCCGGGCGGCCGGCCGCGAAGGAGACCGCCTCCGGGTAGCGGATGGAGATCTCGTTGAGCAGGTTCATCGAGGTCATCGCCGGGTCGGCGAGGGAGGGGTGCAGGTCGGTCAGCCGCAGCTCGTGCGGCGGGGCGGTGACGGTCACGGGGCACTCCAGGCGGGGCAGGGCAGGGGGGTGGTGCGCAGCTCGGCGGCGGCGGTCAGGTCGGCGCAGCCGGCCAGGCCGAGGGCGTGGCGAAGCTCGGCGGCCAGCAGCTCCAGCACCCGGGTGCAGCCCGGTTCGCCGGCGGCCGCCAGGCCCCAGATCGCCGGGCGGCCGAGCAGCACCCCGGACGCCCCGAGGGCCAGCGCGGTGAGCACGTCCGCGCCGCCACGCACCCCGCTGTCCAGCAGCACCTGGCAGCCGCGCCCGGCCAGCGCCTCGGCGACGGCCGGCAGGGCCGTCAACGAGGGCACCGCCCGGTCGAGTTGGCGGCCGCCGTGGTTGGAGACCACCACGGCGGAGGCGCCCAGCTCGGCGGCCCGCAGGGCGTCCGACGGGTCGAGCACCCCCTTGACCACCAGCGGCAGCCGGGTGTGCTCGCGCAGCCAGCCGAGGTCCGTCCAGGTGACGGCGGGGGAGAGCAGCTCGGCGGTGTGCGCGGCCACCGCCGAGACCTCGGCGGTGCTCCGGTGCGCCCGCCCGGCGGCGCCGCCCTCCAGCAGTGCCGCGCGGACGTCCCCGGGCAGGGCGAAGGCGTTGCGGGCGTCGCGCAGCCGGCGGCCCATGTACGGCACGTCGGCGGTGACGACCAGGCACTCGCTGCCCGCCGCCTCGGCCGCCGCGACCAGGTCGAGCAGCCGGGCCCGGTCGCGCAGCCAGTACAGCTGGAACCAGAGCGTGGCCCCGGTCGCGGCCAGCTCCTCGAAGCCGACGCTGCTGAGCGTGCCGACGGTGAACGGCACCCCCGCCGCGGCGGCCGCCCGGGCCGAGGCGAGTTCCCCCTCGGGGTGGAACAGCCGGTGGTAGGCGATCGGCGCCACCGCCACCGGCAGGGCCGAGCGGCTGGCCACCAGGGTCGCGGAGGTGTCGCAGGCGGAGACGTCGGCGAGCACCCGGGGCACCACGGCCTGCCGGTCGAAGGCCGCCCGGTTGGCGGCCAGGGTGCGCTCCTGCTCCGCACCGCCGGCCAGCCAGTCCCAGACCGGGGCGCTCAGCGCGGCCCGGGCCACCCGCTCGTACTCGGCCACGGACAGCGGCTGCCGCGGCGCGGCGGTGCCCGCGCCCGGCGGGGTCAGGACCGGCGCGCTCATCCGGATACTTCGCTGGCGTTGCGCTGGAGTTCGACGGCCTCGTAGAGGGCGCGGATGTTGTTGCTGCCGAAGTTGCGGGCCCGGATGCGCTCGATCACCTCGAAGAAGAAGGTGCCGCGGGGGTGCTGGGAGCGGGTGAAGATCTGGAACAGCTGGCCGTCGTGGTCCTGGTCGACCAGCAGGTTCAGCTCGCGCAGCTGGTCGAAGGAGTGCCGCAGCGGGGTCAGCCGGGCGGGCAGGGCGTCGAAGTAGGTGCTCGGGGTGCGCAGGAAGGGCACGCCGCGGGCGGCCATGGTGGAGACGGAGTGGACGGCGTCCTGGGAGGAGAAGGCCACGTGCTGGACCCCGGCGCCGCCGTGGTCGGCGAGGAAGGAGGCGATCTGGCCGCCGGCGTCCGGGGTGAGCGGCTCGATCAGGGTGAGGGTGACGCTGTGGTCGGGGCTCTGCACGACCATCGAGTCCATGCCGAGGGCGCCGACCTCGATCCGCTCCTCGAAGACCATCCGGAAGCCGAAGACCTCCTGGTAGTGCCGGACGGTCGCGCGCAGTTCGCCGGAGGGGACGCAGACCGCGAAGTGGTCGACGGAGCGCAGGCCCACCTCCGCGGCGCCGGTCACGGGCGGTGCGTCGGGCAGGCCGGGGATCCGGTCGGCGGGGACGTCCGGGTCCCGCTCGATCAGGGTGTGCACCACGTCGCCGAAGGCGCCGACCACGGCGGTGACACAGCCGTCCGCGGCCTGCGGCGGGCGCAGCCCGTCGGCGCCCCGCCCGGTCAGCGCGCGGTAGGCGGCGGTGGCGTCCGGGACCCGCAGGGCCAGTGCGGCCACGCCGTCCTCGTGCCGGGCCAGGTAGGCGGTGGCCGGGTGGCCGGCGGCCAGCGGCTGGGTGAGCAGCAGCCGGATCGCGGCCTGGCCGAGCAGGGCGGAGACGCAGCGCTCGGCGCTCGCGCCGCGCTCGGTGGGCGGGACGAGCAGGTCGAAGCCGTACTCCGCGGTCAGCCGGGCGACGTCGGCGGCGAGGTCGGTGACGTAGAACTCGACGTGGTCCAGGGCGAGTTCGAGCGGCTCCCCGGTGTCGGTGGTGAGGTCGGTGAGGTCGGTGGGGAGCTCGGGAGAGGAACGGTCGGGCATCTGAGGGGCTCTCTCGTGAGGAGTGCGCGGAGGCCCGCCCCGGGCGGCGGTGCGGTGCGGCAGGGCCGCCGCCGGGGCGGGCCGGTGGCGTGGTGCGGGCCTGGGTGGTGCGGGGACGGGAGGTGCGGGACGGGAGGTGCGGGACGGTCAGGTGGACTGGAGGCGCGGGGCGGGCTCGGTCTCCTCGGCCGGGGCCTGGGCCTGGGCCGGGGTGAGCTCTCCGGCGGGCTGCTCCGCCGACTCCACCTCGTCCTCGTCGTCCTCGATCGCCGCGTCGGGCTTGCCCAGCAGGTAGAGGCCGGACAGCAGCGCGCCGATCACCATGGCGACCAGCACCGT
Organism: Kitasatospora sp. NPDC059146; assembly: GCF_042786665.1. NCBI lineage: Bacteria > Bacillati > Actinomycetota > Actinomycetes > Kitasatosporales > Streptomycetaceae > Kitasatospora > Kitasatospora sp. NPDC059146. The sequence goes on from NZ_JBHZCY010000056.1 coordinate 14,037, forward strand.
GCGGAAGTCCAGCGCGGCCACCAGGCCGGCGCCGACGCCGATGGCGATCGCCTGCGGGGCGGTGAGGGCGAGGTTGACGGCCGCCTGGGTGCGGCCCATCAGCTGCGGCGGGGTCAGCGACTGGGCGGCGGTGGCCAGGCCGACCACGCCGGCCGGCATGCCGGCCCCGGCGATCAGCAGACCGGCCGCCACCACCCACACCGAGGGCGCCAGCAGCAGCAGGGCGCCGACCCCGAAGGTGGCCGAGCCGAGCATGACGGTCCTGCGGGGGCCGAGCTTGCCGATCAGGACGCCGCCCAGCACCGAGCCGCCGAGCGCCCCGACCGCCTCCACCGTCTCCAGCACGCCCAGGAACTGCGGCGAGCGGCCCAGTCCGTGCTGGATGAGCGAGAACAGCACCGGCTGGAGGAAGCTGAGCACGGTCGCGGTGGCGGTGGTCGCGATCAGCAGCGGCAGCAGCGAGGCGGTGGAGCGCAGGTGCTGGAAGCCCGCCAGCACCTCGGTGCGCCAGTGCCGCCCGGACGGCTCCGGCTTGGACTCGGGCACCCGCAGCGCCAGGAAGGCGAGCGCGGCCGCGAGCAGGATGCCGATGTCGACCAGGGCGACGGCCCGGCCGCCGAGCCACCCGTACAGGCCGGAGCCGACCAGCGGTGCGACCAGGGTGGTGCCCGCCCGCATGGTCTGGGTGAACCCGACGGCCGCGCCGAAGTCCTGACGCTCCGTCAGAATGGTGCGCAGCATCGCGCTCTGGGCCGGGGTGAGGACGGCCCCGGCCAGCCCGTAGAGCACCGCGGTGCCGTAGATGATCCACAGGTGGCCGCGGCCGTCGACCAGCAGCAGCGGCGAAACCGCCACCGCCAGGCCGAGGTTGACCGCGACCAGCAGCGGCCGTCGGCGGACCCGGTCGGCGACCAGGCCGCCGAGCGGCAGCAGCAGCATCGGGACGGCGTAGCAGAACATGACCAGACCGGCCGCCGAGCTGCTCCCCGTCAGGACCTTGGCCCAGATGCCGAGGGCGATGAAGAGCGCGCTGTCCCCGAGGACGGACAGCGTCTGTCCCGCGATGTAGAGCCGGAACTCCGGCCGCGCCAGAAGTGGGTGCATGTCCTGTCCTGTCCTTGACTGCTGCGTGTGCGGTGGGTGGTGCGGGTCCAGCGGGTCCAGCGGGTCTGGCAGGCCTAGGGCCTGTCCGGCGGATCTTGCCAGGCGCGCGACGCCGGGCATCCCGCCTGGACGCACGCCCGAATCGCCCAAGTACGTCCAGTACGAGGCCGACTCGGGCGCACGCCCAGCCGGGCGCCCAACGCCGCGCGCTGATCTGCCAAGATCCGCCGGACAGGCCCTAGCGGGGCGGTGCGCCGGCGGCCCGGTGGGCGCGGGTGAAGCCCTCGATCACGGCGTCGACGGCGTCCTTCTCGCCGACGGCGATCCGGATGCCCTGGCCCGGGTAGAAGCGGACGGCCACCCCGAGCCGCTCCAGCTCCGCCTTGACCGGGAGCTGCTCCTCGGGTGAAGGTGCCGTCACCCAGAGGAAGTTGGTCAGGCTCGGCGGCACCGACCGGCCCAGGGCGAGCAGTTCGGCCCGCAGCCGGTCGCGTTCGGCGGCGATCTCGGCGATCCGCCGGTCCACCTCGTCCTGGGCGGCGACGGCGGCCAGCAGGCCCGCCTCCTGGAGCCGGTTCACCGCGTACGGCACCTGGACGTCGCGCACCCGCCGCGCCACCGACTCCTCGGCGACGGCGTAGCCGATCCGCAGCGCGGCGAGGCCGTGCGACTTGGAGAGGGTGCGCAGCACCACCAGGTTGGGCCACTCGGCGATCCGGTCCGGCACCGCCGGGGCGGCCCAGCCCCGGGCGAAGTCGACGTAGGCCTCGTCCAGCAGGATCAGCGCGGTGGCCGGCACCTTGCGGAAGAAGTCGGTCAGTTCCTCCCAGGAGTAGACCGTGCCGGTCGGGTTGTGCGGGTTGCACAGCACGATGATCCGGGTGCGCCCGTCCACCCGGCCGGCCATCGCGGCCAGGTCGTGCCGGGCGTCCGGGCCGAGCGGGACGGACCGGGACTCGGCGCCGGCGATCGCGCAGAACAGCGGGTACGCGTCGAAGCAGGGGTCCGAGTGCACCACGTTGTCGCCGGGGCGGACGACGGAATGGAAGAGGTCCAGGGCGACGCCGGCCGAGCCGTGGCCGACCACGACCTGCGCGGCCGGGACGTCCTGCCAGTCGGCGATGATCCGGGCGAAGCGCTCCGGGCGGAAGTCCGGGTAGCGGTTCAGGTCGCCGACCGCCCCCGCCAGGGCGGTCAGCACGGACGGCAGCGGCGGGTACGGGTGCTCGTTCTGGGCCAGCAGGTGTGCGGCCCCGGCTGCGGCGGCCATCAGTCGGCCTGGAGGACGTAGAGCCAGCTGTGCGGGGTGGCCAGCGCCTCGACCCGGTCGATCCGCAGCCCGGCGTCGGTGAACAGCTGCTCGTAGGTCTCCTTGGTGTGCAGCGGCACGCCCATCATCGCGTGGGCCAGTTCGAAGCCGACCGAGAAGACCGGCATCGCGCTCTGGGACTCGCCCGGGCCGCGCAGCATGGTGTCGCCGAGCACGAAGGTGCGGGCCTTGGGGAAGGCCTCGCGCATCCGGGTGAAGATCGAGGAGCGGGTGCTCGGGTCGGCGAGCAGGTCGTGCAGCAGGAAGAAGCTCATCACGGTGTCGACCTCGGCCACCTCGGCGGCCTCGGCGTCGTTGTCGATCTGGGTGCCGAGCAGGCCCAGCACGTCGGCCCGGACGGCGGTGACCCGGTCCTGCATCCCGGCGGCGGCGATGTCGGCGCGGGCGATGTCGGTGGCCGGGCGGCTGATGTCGATGCCCAGGCCGCGGCTGCCCTCGCGCTGGGAGACCACCCGGCGCACCCGGGCGGAGGTGCCGCTGCCCAGGTCGGCGATGGTGCGGAAGTCGATGCCGGAGAGCACGTCGGTGAGCTGCGCGGCGAACATCGACTGGTCGCACTGGGCGGAGCCGAGGGCGACCATCGCCTCGTCGCGGTACACGTCCTGGTTGTAGTGGTGCGAGCCGGTGCTCAGGTGCCCGGCGCGGCCGAACACGTCGTGGTAGCCGCCGACCGCCCAGGTGAAGTAGCCGCGGGCGGCGGCGATCTCGATGCCCGCCTCGGTGGGCAGGTAGCCGGCGCCGTCGGCCTTGAGGTAGCCGTAGTCGGCGGCGGCGCGCAGCACGGCCTCGGTGCGGGCGGTGTCGCCGCGCTGGGAGGTGGCCGTGGCGGCGGACAGCGCCTCGCTGCGGCCGATCTGCTCCAGCACGCCGATCCGGTCCAGCGCGAAGATCACGTTGGCGGCGATGAAGCCGTTGTAGGCGTCGGTCGACGAGATCGGCGCCGGGGTGACGCCGCGCCAGGTGTCGGGGATGACGGCAGTCTGCATCGGTGTGTCCATTCCTCGTGTGGGCCGGGTCGCGGCCGCTTGGCGTGGTGGTGCGGGGGGTGTCGCGGTGGTGCGGGGTGGTGCGGTGGTGAGGGGAGGCTCAGGGGCGGGGCGTTGGGGCCTGCGCGGGGTCGCGCAGGCGCTGGGCGAGCACCGGGCCGATGACCGCGAGGGCCTCCGGGCCGGTCATCGCGCCGTGGGTGCTGGGCACTGGGTGGACCTCCAGCCGGCCGCCCACGTGGGGCCGCCAGCTCTCGGGGTCGGGGGCGTCGGCCGGGCGGTCCTGGGCGGCGACGAAGACCAGCGCGTCGCCGTCGTAGCCGGGCAGCGGGGCGTCGCCGGCCAGCGCCAGGTTGGCCAGGAAGACCTCGACCACCCGGGCCACCCCGGCGCCGCTCAGCCCGGCCAGCGGGCCGGCGCCGTGCCGGACCAGCTCGGCGTAGCCCGCCTCGTCGGCGGGCCAGTCGGTGATCTCGCCGGCCTGCTGCCCGAGGGACTCCAGGATCGCGGCGAGCAGCGCCGGGTCGCGGTCGGGGGAGCCGTCGGTGGAACGGGGGCGGGAGCCGCCGGTGATCCGGTCGGGGGAGGCGCCGGTGATCCGGGCGTACTCGTCCAGCTCGGGGTAGCCGTCCAGCACGGCGAGCAGGTCGACCCGCTCGCCCTGCTCCCGCAGCAGCGCCGCCACGGCGTGGGCGACCGGGCCGCCGAAGGACCAGCCCAGCAGGGCGTACGGGCCCTCGGGGCGCACCGCGCGCAGTTCGGCCAGGTAGTCGCGGGCCATCTCCGCCAGGCTCGCCGGGTGGCGGGAGAGGTCGGCCAGGCCGGGGGCCTGGAGGCCGTAGATCGGCTGCTCGGCGTCCAGATGGCGCAGCAGGCCGGTGTACACCCAGCTGATCCCGGCCGCCGGGTGCACGCAGAACAGCGGCGGGCGCGTGCCGCGGGTGCGGATCGGCAGCAGCACCGGGAAGTCCTCCTCGGCGGGGGCGCCGTCCCGGGCCGCGGCCAGCAGGTCGGCCAGCCCGGCGACGGTCGGCGCCCGGAACAGCGCCCGGACGCCGAGTCCGGCGCTGCCGGTCAGCTCGCGCAGCCCGGCGACCAGGCGCCCGGCCAGCAGTGAATGGCCGCCCAGCTCGAAGAAGTTGTCGTCGATGCCGACCCGCTCCAGGCCGAGCACGTCGGCGAACAGCCCGCAGAGCACCTCCTCCAGCGGGGTGCGCGGCGCCCGGCCGCCGCCCGCCCGGCCCGGCTCGGGGGCGGGCAGCGCCCGCTCGTCGAGCTTGCCGTTGGGGGTCAGCGGCAGGCGTTCCAGCGGCACCAGGGCGGCGGGCAGCATGTAGTCCGGCAGCTCGGCGGCCAGGTGGGTGCGCAGCGCGTCCAGGTCCGGCGCACCGGCGTCCGGGGCCGGCACCAGGTAGCCGACCAGGCGCTTCTCGCCCGGGGTGTCCTCGCGCACCACCACGGCGGCGGAGGCCACTTCGGGACGGCGGCTGAGCACCGAGCCGATCTCGCCCAGCTCGATCCGGAAGCCGCGGATCTTCACCTGGGCGTCGATGCGGCCCAGGTAGTCCAGTTCGCCGGAGGCCGTCCAGCGGGCCAGGTCGCCGGTGCGGTACATCCGGGTGCCGGGGGCGCCGAACGGGTCGGCGACGAAGCGCTCGGCGGTCAGTGCCGGGCGGCCCAGGTAGCCGCGGGCCAGGCCGGCCCCGGCGACGTACAGTTCGCCGGGCACCCCGGCGGGCACCGGGCGCAGCCGGGAGTCCAGCAGGTACAGCCGCAGGTCCGGGATGCCGGCGCCGATCAGCGACCGGGACTGCCCGGCGGCCGTGGCGGTGTCCAGCGGGCGGTAGGAGACGTGCACCGTGGTCTCGGTGATGCCGTACATGTTGACCAGCACCGGCGCGTCCTCGGCGTGCCGCTCGTACCAGGGCGCCAGCCGGGCCAGGTCGAGCGCCTCGCCGCCGAACACCACCCGGCGCAGGGCGAGCCGGGAGCCGAGTTCCGGCTCCTCCTGGTCGGCCTGCATCAACTGGTAGAAGGCGGACGGGGTCTGGTTGAGGACGGTGACCCGCTCGCGCACCAGCAGCTCCAGGAACTCCCGGGGCGAACGGCTGGTCCCGAAGGGCACCACGACCAGGCGGCCGCCGTGCAGCAGCGCGCCCCACAGCTCCCAGACCGAGAAGTCGAAGGCGTAGGAGTGGAACAGGGTCCAGACGTCCTGCGGGCCCGGGGCGAACCAGTGGTCGGTGGCGGCGAACAGCCGGGCGACGTTGCGGTGCGGGATCACCACGCCCTTCGGCCGGCCGGTCGAGCCCGAGGTGTAGATGACGTACGCCGGGTGGTCCGGGCCGAGCGCGGGGGCGGGGGAGGGGGCCTCGGCGGGCGTCCGGGCCAGTTCGGCGGCCGTCCCCGGGGCGTCGAGGAGCAGCAACGGCAGCTGGGGGTCGGGCAGTCGGCCGGCGGCCGCGGTGGTGGTGAGCAGCAGCGCGGGGGCGGAGTCGGCCAGGGTGTAGGCGATCCGGTCGGCCGGGTAGTCCGGGTCGATCGGCACGTAGGCGCCGCCGGCCTTGAGCACGGCGAGCACGGCGACCACCAGCTCCACCGAGCGGGGCAGCGCCAGCGCCACCAGGCGCTCGGGGCCGACGCCGCGGGCGGCGAGGAGCCGGGCCAGCCGGTTCGCCCGGGCGTCCAGTTCGGCGTAGTCGATCCGCTCGTCCTCGTCGACCACCGCCACGGCCTGCGGGGTCCGGGCCGCCTGGGCCGCGAACAGCTCCGGGAGGGTGCGGGGTTCGGCGGCCGCCGGCCGATCGGTGGGCGCGCTCCAGTGGTCCAGGATCAGGGCCCGCTCGGCGGGGTCGAGGATCTCCGCCGCGTCGACCGGGCGGGCCGGATCGGCCAGCACGGCGGTCAGCAGCCGCTCGAAGCGCTCGCCGACCGCCGTCACCGTGGCCGGGTCGAACAGTTCCTCGGCGAACTCGACGACCACGCCGATCCCGGCCGGGGAACCGTCGGCGGCCAGCCGCTCGCTGAAACCGAAGGCCAGGTCGAACTTGGCGAGTTCGGCCGCCGAGGGCTCCACCCGGGCGGGCAGGCCGGCGAAGTCGAGGGCGGCCTCGGCCTCGGGCCCGGCGGCGAAGGTCAGCATCACCTGGAACAGCGGGTGCCGGGCCGTCGAGCGGGCCGGGTTCAGCACCTCGACCAGCCGCTCGAAGGGCACGTCCTGGTGCTCGAAGGCGTCCAGGTTGGCCTGCCGCACCCGCTCCAGCAGCTCGTGGAAGCTCGGGTCGCCGGAGAGGTCGGCGCGCAGCACCAGGGTGTTGACGAAGAAGCCGATCAGCTCGTCCAGCGCCTCGTCGGTGCGTCCGGCGACCGGGGTGCCGAGCGGGATGTCGGTGCCCGCGCCCAGCCGGCCCAGGGTGGCGGCCAACGCGGCCTGCACCACCATGAACACGCTGGTACGGCTCTCCCGTGCCAACTCGACGACGGAGGCGTGGAGTTCGGCCGAGAGCCGGAACTCCACGGTGTCCCCGCGGCGGGTGGGTGACAGCGGCCGCTTGCGGTCGTAGGGGAGCGTCAGCTCCTCCGGGAGACCGGCCAGCGCCCGCTGCCAGTAGGCGAGTTGGCGGTGCTGGGCGCCGTCCGGGTCGTCCTCCGCGCCGAGCAGCTCGCGCTGCCAGAGGGCGTAGTCGGCGTACTGGACGGGCAGCGGCCGCCAGTCGGGCTCCGCGTTCGCGCGGCGGGCCCGGTAGGCGGTGTCCAGGTCGCGCAGCAGCGGGCCGACGGACCAGCCGTCGCTGACGATGTGGTGCATCAGCACCAGCAGTGCCTGCTCGCCCTGCGGCAGGGAGAACAGCGTGGCCCGCAGCGGGAGTTCGACGGCCAGGTCGAAGGCCTCCCGGCTCGCGGCGGCCAGCGCGGCCCGCAGCTGCGCCTCGTCGGCCACCGTGCGGGTGTGCAGGGCGGGTTCGGCGCTCGGGGCGACCAGCTGGTGCGGCCGGCCGTCGGCGCCGGGGAAGGTGGTGCGCAGCACCTCGTGCCGGGCGACCACGTCGGCCAGGGCGCCGGCCAGGGCGTCGGCGTCCAGGGTGCCGTCGATCCGGAGCACGAGCGGGGTGTTGTAGAGCGCGCTCGGGCCCTCGAACTGGTCGATGAACCAGAGGCGCTGCTGGGCGTGGGAGAGCGGGACCAGCTCCGGGCGCGGCCGGGGCAGCAGCCGGGCGTGGACCGGGCCGGTGCCCTCGCCCAGGTGGCCGGCCAGGGCGGCCACGGTCGGGTGGTCGAAGAGGGCGCGGATGGGGAGTTCGACGTCCAGGGCGGTGCGGATCCGGCTGATCAGCTTGGTGGCGAGCAGGGAGTGGCCGCCCAGGGCGAAGAAGTCGTCGTCGATGCTCAGGGCGGGCAGGCCGAGGGTCTCGGCGAACAGGGCGCACAGGGCCCGTTCGGCGGTGCTGCGGGGGGCGCGGCCCTCGGGGGTGCCGGAGTAGTCGGGGGCGGGCAGGGCGCGGCGGTCCACCTTGCCGTTGGCGGTGACCGGCAGCGCGTCCAGGGTGACGATCGCGGCCGGGACCATGTAGCCGGGCACCCGGTCGGCGAGGAAGGTCCGCAGTTCCCCGGGGGTGGCGTCGCCGGTGACGTAGGCGACCAGGCGCTTGTCCCCGGGCTGGTCCTCGCGGACCGTCGCCACCGCGTGCCCGACCGCCGGGTGGGCGGCCAGCGCCGCCTCCACCTCGGCCGGCTCGATCCGGAAGCCGCGGATCTTCACCTGGTCGTCGGCGCGGCCGAGGAACTCCAGCACGCCGTCCGCGCTCCACCGGACGATGTCGCCGGTGCGGTACATCCGCTCGCCCTTGCCGCCGAACGGGCAGGCCACGAAGCGCTCCGAGGTCAGGCCCGGGCGGCCGACGTAGCCCCGGGCCAGGCCGTTGCCCGCGAGGTACAGCTCACCGGGCACCCCGGCGGGGACGGGCCGCAGGGCGTCGTCCAGCACGTACGCCCGGGTGTTGGCCAGCGGGCGGCCGATCGGCACCACGGCCGGGACGTGCCCGCCGGGCGTCATGGTGAAGGTGGTCTTGATGGCCGTGGTCTCCGTCGGCGCGTACACCGCCACCACGTCCGTCTCCGGGCACGCCCGGAACAGCTGCCGGACGGCCTCCGGGGGCACCACGTCACCGCCGGTCCACACCTGGCGCACCCCGCGGAACGCCTCCGGGGTCTCCTCGGCCATCAGGCGCAGCAGACCGGAGGGCGCCTGCACCAGGGTGACGGCGTGCCGGGTGATGGTCGCGGCCAGCGCGGGGAGGTCGAGCTGTCCGGGGGCGGCCAGCACGATCCGCCCGCCGGTCACCAGCGGGGCCCACACCTCGGTGGTGGAGGCGTCGAAGGCGGTGGGCGAGTGCAGCAGGACGCTCTCGTGGTGGCCCTGGTGGAAGTGCGGGTTGGTGAGCAGGTCGACGACGTTGCGGTGGGTCACCGCGACGCCCTTTGGGAGGCCGGTCGAGCCGGAGGTGTACATCACGTAGAGCAGCTGGCCGGGGTGGGAGCGGCGGCCGGCGGGGGTCTGGGCGTTGGGGGTCCGGGCGGCGGGGGCGAGGCCGGTGGGGGCCTCGGTGACGTCGAGGGCGGTGAGGCCGGTGCCGGTGCCGTCGGTGCCGCTGTCGAGGACCGGGTGGTCGCGGTGGGCCGGGTCGACCAGGACGAGCTGCGCCCGGGTGTCGGCGAGGATGTGCCGCATCCGGTCCAGCGGGTACCGGGCGTCCAGCGGGACGTACGTGCCGCCCGCCTTGGTGACCGCCAGGATCGCCGTCACCAGCTCGGCCGAGCGGTCCATCAGGATCGCGACCGGCTCCTCCACCGCCAGCCCGCGGGCCAGCAGCACGGCGGCCAGGGCGCCCGCCCGGGCGTCGAGTTCGGCGTAGCTCAGCCGCCCGGTGTCGGACACCACGGCCACCGCCTCGGGGGTGGCGGCCGCCCGGGCCTCGAACAGCTCGGACAGCGTGCTGTCGGCGATCGGGACGGCGGTGTCGTTCCAGCCGGTGAGCAGCTGCTCGCGCTCGGCCGGGTCGAGGATCTCGATGGTGCCGATCGGCGCGTCCGGGTCGGTGGCGGCGGCCTCCAGGACGCGCAGCAGGCGCTCGGCGAGGGTGGCGACGGTGGCGTGGTCGAAGAGGTCCGCCGCGTACTCCACGGCCGCGGCCACGCCGAGCGGGGTGCCGTCCGCGTCGTGCTGCTCGGTGAAGTTGAAGTTCAGGTCGAAGTGCGCCTGGGACTCGCCCGCGCCCTCCAGTACCCCGCTGACCCCGCCCAGGGTGAGCACGGGGGCCGGGCCGCTGCTCACCGTGAGGACGGTCTGGAAGAGCGGGTGGCGGGCCGGGGTGCGGGTGGGGTTGAGCTGTTCGACCAGGCGCTCGAAGGGGAGGTCCTGGTGCTCGAAGGCGTCCAGGGCGGTGCGGCGGACCCGGTCCAGCAGCTCGCGGAAGCCGGGGTCGCCGGAGGTGTCGGTGCGCAGGACGAGGGTGTTGACGAAGAAGCCGACCAGGTCGTCGAGGGCTTCGTCGGTGCGTCCGGCGACGGGGGTGCCGAGCGGGAGGTCGGTGCCGGCGCCGAGCCGGGTGTACAGCGCGGCGACGGCGGCCTGCACGACCATGAACAGGCTGGCCCGGTTGGCAGCGGCCAACTCGCTGAGCCGTCGGTGCAGTTCGGCGTCCAGCCGGTACTCCACCGTCCCGGCCCGGTGGCTCGGGGCGGCCGGTCGCGGCCGGTCGTACGGGAGCGCCAGCTCCTCCGGGAGCTCGGCCAGGGCCTGCTTCCAGTGGGCGAGTTGGGTGTGCTGGGCGCCGTCCTGGTCGTCCGCGGTGCCGAGCAGGCCACGCTGCCAGAGGGTGTAGTCGGCGTACTGGACGGGCAGCGGCCGCCAGCCGGGTTCCGTGTGGGCCAGGCGGGCCCGGTAGGCGGTGTCCAGGTCGCGCAGCAGCGGGCCGACGGACCAGCCGTCGCTGGCGATGTGGTGCAGCAGGACGACCAGGGCGTGCCGTTCGGCGTTCAGCGAGAACAGCGAGACCCGGATCGGCAGGTCCTCGGCGAGCCGGAACACCGCGCCGGTGGCCTCGGCGACGGCGGCGCGCAGCTGCGCCTCGTCGGCCACCGTGCGGGTGTGCAGGGCGGGTTCGGCGTGCGCGGCGATCAGCTGGTGCGGCCGGCCGTCGGTGGCCGGGAAGGTGGTGCGCAGCACCTCGTGGCGGGCGACCACGTCGGTCAGGGCCCCGGCCAGGGCCTCGGGGTCGATCTCTCCGCTGAGGTGGGCGACGAACGGGGTGTTGTAGAGCGCGCTCGGGCCCTCGAACTGGTCGATGAACCACAGGCGTTGCTGGGCGGGGGAGAGCGGCACCAGGGCGGGCCTGGCCTGCGGGCGCAACGCCGGGCGGGCCGGGGTGTCGACGGTCGGCAGGGTGGTGGCCAGGGCGGCGACGGTGGGGTGGTCGAAGAGGGCGCGGAGGGGGAGTTCGACGTCCAGGGCGGTGCGGATCCGGCTGATCAGCTTGGTGGCGAGGAGGGAGTGGCCGCCGAGGGCGAAGAAGTCGTCGTCGATGCCGAGGGCGGGCAGGCCGAGGGTCTCGGCGAACAGGGCGCAGAGGGTCTGCTCGGTGCTGGTGCGGGGGGCGCGGCCCTCGGGGGTGCCGGTGTAGTCGGGGGCGGGCAGGGCGCGGCGGTCGACCTTGCCGTTGGGGGTGACGGGGAGGGCGTCGAGGACGAGGACGGCGGCCGGGACCATGTAGCCGGGGAGGCGCTCGCCTGCGAAGGCGCGCAGTTCGCCGGGGGTGGCGTCGCCGGTGACGTAGGCGACCAGGCGTTTGTCGCCGGGCCGGTCCTCGCGGACCAGAGCGAGGGCCTGGCGGACGGCGGGGTGGGCGGTGAGGGCGGCCTCGACCTCGCCGAGCTCGATCCGGAAGCCGCGGATCTTGACCTGGTCGTCGGCGCGGCCGAGGAACTCCAGCACGCCTTCGGTGGTGCGGCGGACGAGGTCGCCGGTGCGGTACATCCGGCTGCCGGGGGCACCGTAGGGGTCGGCGACGAAGCGTTCGGCGGTGAGGGCCGGGCGGCCGACGTAGCCCCGGGCCAGGCCGTGTCCGGCGACGTAGAGCTCGCCGGGGACGCCGACCGGGACGGGCCGCAGGGCGTCGTCCAGCACGTAGGCCCGGGTGTTGGGGAGCGGGCGGCCGATCGGGACGCTGTCCGGCACCTCGGCCGCGGTGGTCATCCGGTGGTGGGTGGCGAAGGTGGTGGTCTCGGTCGGGCCGTAGCCGTCGACCACGGCCAGGCCGGGGCAGGCGGTCATGACGCGGCGGACGGCGGCGGCGGAGACCACGTCGCCACCGGTCCACACCTCCCGGAGGCCGGTGAAGAGGGTCGGCGCCTCGGTGGCCATGACGTTGAACAGTCCGGCGGTGAGCCAGGCGGCGGTGACGCCACCGCGCTGGAGGGTGTCGGTGAGTTCGGTGACGCCGAGGCGTCCGGGCGGGGCGAGGACGAGACGGCCGCCGGAGAGGAGCGGGGCCCAGAGTTCGTAGGTGGAGGCGTCGAAGGCGGTGGGCGAGTGGACCAGGACGCGTTCGTGGGCGCCGCCCGCGAAGGTGCCGCCGAGGGCGAGGTCGACGACGGAGCGGTGGGTGACGCCGATGCCCTTCGGCGTGCCGGTGGAGCCGGAGGTGTGCATCACGTAGGCCAACTGCTCGCCAGTGGGCACGAGTTCGAGGTTGGCGGCTCGTTCCTCGCCGACCGCGAGGGTGGTCAGTCCGGCCAGTGCGGGGTGGTCGCGGTCGGTGACGGCGATCCGGGCGCCCGCGTCGGCGAGGACGGCCGCGAGGCGCTCCTGCGGTTGGGCGTCGTCCAGCGGGACGTAGCTGCCGCCGGCCTTGAGCACCGCGAGCAGGGCGATGACCAGGGCGGGGGAGCGCTCCAGCAGCAGGGCGACGGGGGTCTCGGTGCCGACGCCCGCCTCGGCCAGGCGCAGCGCCAGGCCGTTGGCCCGGGCGTTGAGTTCGGCGTACGTCAGCTCGGTGGAGCCCGCGACCAGGGCGACGGCCTCGGGCGTCGCGGCGGCCCGGGCCTCGAACAGCTCGGGCACGGTGCCCGCCGGAAGCTGCGCCACCGGCCCGTGCCAGCCGGTGAGCAGCTGCTCGCGCTCGGCCGGGTCGAGGATCTCGATGGTGCCGATCGGCGCGTCGGGGTCGGTGACGGCGGCCCGGAGGACGCGCAGCAGGCGCTCGGCGAGGGTGGTGACGGTGGCGTGGTCGAAGAGGTCCGCCGCGTACTCCACCGCGCCGGAGAGGCCGCCCGGTACGCCTGGTCCGGCCGGACCGCTCAGCTCGGCGAAGCCGAAGGAGAGGTCGAACTTGGCCACGTTGAGGTCGAACTCCAGCTCGCCGCATGGGAGGCCGCCGAAGGTCTGCGGCGCCTTCGCCTGGTTCTCCAGGGCGATGAGGGTCTGGAAGAGCGGGTGGCGGGCCGGGGTGCGGGTGGGGTTGAGCTGCTCGACCAGGCGCTCGAAGGGCACGTCCTGGTGCTCGAAGGCGTTGAGGTCGGACTGCCGTACCCGGTCGAGGAGTTCGCGGAAGCTGGGGTTGCCGGAGGTGTCGGTGCGCAGCAGGAGGGTGTTGACGAAGAAGCCGACCAGGTCGTCCAGGGCTTCGTCGGTGCGTCCGGCGACGGGGGTGCCGAGCGGGAGGTCGGTGCCGGCGCCGAGGCGGGTGTAGAGGGTGGCGACGGCGGCTTGCAGGACCATGAACAGGCTGGCCCGGTTGGCGGTGGCCAACTCGCCCAGCCGCTGGTGCAGTTCGGCGTCGACGGTGAACTCGACCAGCTCGCCCCGGTGGCTCGGCGCGGCCGGGCGCGGCCGGTCGTAGGGCAGCGCCAGTTCCTCCGGCGCGTCGGCCAGGGACGCCTGCCAGAAGGCGAGTTGCCGCCCGATCAGGCTGTCCCGGTCCTCCTCGTCGCCGAGGAGTTCGCGCTGCCAGAGGGTGTAGTCGGCGTACTGGACGGGCAGCGACTCCCACTGGGGCGCGTCTCCGTGGCGGCGGGCCCGGTAGGCCTCGCCCAGGTCGCGGAAGAGCGGGGCGACGGACCAGCCGTCGCTGGCGATGTGGTGCAGCAGGAGCAGCAGCACGTGCCGCTCGTCGGGCAGCGAGAACAGCGCCGCCCGGAGGGGCAGTTCGGTGGCGAGGTCGAAGGCGTGCGCGTTCGCCCGGTCCAGCAGCCCGGCCAGCTCGGTCTCGTCGGCGACGGTGGTGACGGTCAGGGTGGGCTCGACGGAGTCGGTGACCAGCTGGTGGGGCTGCCCGTCGGTGACGGGGAAGAGGGTGCGCAGCACCTCGTGCCGGGCCAGCAGGTCGTGCAGGGCGGCGGCCAGGGCCCCGGTGTCGACCGGGCCGGTGAGCCGGAGCGCGAAGGGGGTGTTGTAGAGCGCGCTCGGGCCCTCGAACTGGTCGATGAACCAAAGGCGTTGCTGGGCGTAGGAGAGCGGTACCGGCTCAGGGCGGGTGCGCGCCGTCAGCCCGGCCCGGCCCGGGGTGGTGTCCGCGCCGAGGTGCTGGGCGAGGGCGGCGATGGTGGGGTGGTCGAAGAGGGTGCGCAGGGGGAGTTCGGTGCCGAGGGCGGTGCGGATGCGGCTGGTGAGCCGGGTGGCGAGGAGGGAGTGCCCGCCCAGGTCGAAGAAGTTGTCGTCGATGCTCGGCTCGGCGGTTCCGAGGACCTCGGCGAAGAGCGCGCACAGGGTCTGCTCGGTGGCGTTGCGGGCCGCCCGGCCGGGGGTGGCGGCGGAGTAGTCGGGGGCGGGGAGGGCGCGGCGGTCGACCTTGCCGTTGGAGTTGACCGGGAGGGCGGTCAGCGGCACGACGGCGGCGGGGACCATGTAGCCGGGCAGCCGGTCGGTGACGAAGGCGCGCAGCTCGTCGAGCGGGGCGTCGCCGGTGACGTAGGCGACCAGGCGCTTGTCACCGGGATGGTCCTGGCGGACCGTCGCGAAGGCCTGCCGGACGGCCGGGTGGGCGGCGAACGCGGCCTCCACCTCGGCGAGTTCGATCCGGAAGCCGCGGACCTTGACCTGGTCGTCCGTTCGACCGACGAACTCCAGTTCTCCTGTGGTGGTCCAGCGGGCGAGGTCGCCGGTGCGGTACATCCGGCTGCCGGGGGCGCCGTACGGGTCGGCGACGAAGCGTTCGGCGGTGAGGGCGGGGCGGCCGACATAGCCGCGGGCCAGGCCGTGCCCGGCGAGGTAGAGCTCGCCGGGCCCGCCGACCGGGACCGGCCGCAGGGCGTCGTCGAGGACGTACACCCGGCTGTTCGGCAGCGGCCGGCCGATCGGTACCACGGCGGCCGGCACCTCGGCGGGGGAGGTCATCGCGCGGAGGGTGGCGAAGGTGGTGGCCTCGGTCGGGCCGTAGGCGTTCACCACCTTCAGCCCGGGGCAGGCCTCCAGGACGCGTCGCATGGCCGCCGGTGAGGCGATGTCCCCGCCGGTCCAGACCTCGCGCATCCCGGCGAAGGACTGCGGGGCCTCGGTGGCCAGCACGTTGAACAGGCCGGCGGTGATGAAGGCGCCGGAGACCTGCTGCCGGCCGAGCAGGTCGGCGAGTTCGGTGACGCCGAGCCGCCCGGGCGGGGCGATGACGAGACGGCCGCCGGAGAGCAGCGGGGCCCAGAACTCGTAGGTGGAGGCGTCGAAGGCGGTGGGGGAGTGCACCGCGACCCGGGCGAGGTGCTCCCCGGTGAAGGCCCCGCCGAGGGCGAGGTCGACGATCGCGCGGTGGGTGATGCCGATGCCCTTGGGGGTGCCGGTGGAGCCGGAGGTGTGCATGACGTAGGCCAACCGCGCGTCCGCGATGGCGAGTTCGAGGTTCTCCGCGGTCTCCTCGCCGACGGTGAGGGTGGTCAGTCCGGCCAGTGCGGGGTGGTCGCGGTCGGTGACGGCGATCCGGGCGCCCGCGTCGGCGAGGACGGCCGCGAGGCGCTCCTGCGGTTGGGCGTCGTCCAGCGGGACGTAGCTGCCGCCGGCCTTGAGCACCGCCAGCAGGGCGACGGCCAGGGCGGGGGAGCGCTCCAGCAGCAGGGCGACGGGGGTCTCCGCCCGCACCCCGGCCTCGGCCAGGCGCAGCGCCAAACCGTTGGCCCGGGCGTTGAGTTCGGCGTACGTCAGCTCGGTGGAGACCGCGACCAGGGCGACGGCCTCGGGCGTTGCGGCGGCCTGCGCCTCGAACAGCTCGGGCACGGAACCGGCCGGAAGCTGCGCCACCGGCCCGTGCCGGCCGGTCAGCAGGTCCTCGCGCTCGGCCGGGTCGAGGATCTCGATGGTGCCGATCGGCGCGTCCGGGTCGGCGGCGGCCGCCCGCAGCACCCGGGCGAGGCGCTCGCCGAGGGTGGCGGCGGTGGTGTGGTCGAAGAGGTCCGCCGCGTACTCCACCGCGCCGGTCAGGCCGTTGGCGACGCCCTGCGCGTCGTGCTGCTCGACGAAGGCGAAGGACAGGTCGAACTTGGCGAGGTGCTGGTCGAGGACGTGTTCCCGGCAGGCGAGCCCGGCGAAGTCGGCGGGGAGGTCCTCGTCGCTGTCCAGCGTCAGCATGGTCTGGAAGAGCGGGTGGCGGGCCGGGACGCGGGCCGGGTTGAGCTGTTCGACCAGGCGCTCGAAGGGCACGTCCTGCTGGTCGAAGGCGTCCAGGTCGAGGAGGCGCACGCGCGCCAGCAGCTCGCGGAAGCTGGGGTCGCCGGTGGTGTCGGTGCGCAGGACGAGGGTGTTGACGAAGAAGCCGACCAGCTCGGCCAGGCCCTCGTCGGTGCGCCCGGCCACCGCGGTGCCCAGCGGGAGGTCGGTGCCGGCGCCGAGCCGGGTGTACAGCGTGGCGACGGCGGCCTGGAGGACCATGAACAGGCTGGCCCGTTCCTTCGCCGCCAACTCGGCCAGTTCCGCGTACAGTTCGGCGTCCAGGGCGAGTTCGGCGGCGCCGCCGAGCCGGGTGGGCGCGGCGGGTCGCGGCCGGTCGTAGGGGAGGGCCAGCTCCTCCGGGGCCTCGGCCAGGGCGCGCTGCCAGTGGGCGAGTTGGGTGGCGACCACGCTCTCCGGGTCGTCCTCCTCGCCGAGGAGTTCGCGTTGCCAGAGGGTGTAGTCGGCGTACTGGACGGGCAGCGGCTCCCACTGCGGCGCGGCGCCGGTGAGGCGGGCCCGGTAGGCGGTGTCCAGGTCGCGGAAGAGCGGGGGGACGGACCAGCCGTCGCTGGCGATGTGGTGCATCAGGACCAGCAGCACGTGCTCCTCGGCGGAGAGCGAGAACAGCGAGCAGCGGATGGGCAGTTCGGTCGCGAGGTCGAAGACGTGCCCGGCCGCGGCGGTGAGCCGGGCGGTCAGCTCGGCCTCGTCGGCGACCGGGACGGCGGCCACCTCGACGGCGGTGACGGCGGGGCTCTGCGGCTCGGCGATCGACTGCTGCGGGCGGCCGTCGACGGCGGGGAAGGTGGTGCGCAGCACCTCGTGCCGGGCGAGCACGTCGCGCAGCGCGAGGGTGAGGACGGCGGCGTCGAGCCCACCGGTCAGCCGGACGGCGAACGGGGTGTTGTAGAGCGCGCTCGGGCCCTCCAGCTGTTCGATGAACCACAGCCGCTGCTGCGCGAACGACAACGGGATCACGGTCTGCCTCCGACGGATGACGTGCTGAGTGGGGACTGGGCGTTCGGGCCACCGGGGACGGCCGGTGGCCCGCGCGACCTGCGACGAGCGGTGAGCTGCGGGGACCCGCGAGGACCGGGGAGGCCCTACGCCGGACCGCCGGGCCGGCGCATCGGCCGGAGGGCGGGCCGGGCCTTGCGGGCCGCGGGCAGCGCGTCGGCGAGCTCGCCGACCGTGGGGTGGTCGAAGAGGGTGCGGATCGTCATCTCGACGCCCAGGGCGGTGCGGATCCGGCTGACCAGCTTGGTGGCGAGGAGCGAGTGGCCGCCGAGGTCGAAGAAGTCGTCGTCGATGCTGACCGTGCCCAGCCCGAGCACCTGGGCGAACTGCTCGCACAGGCTCCGCTCCTGGGTGGTGCGGGGGGCGCGGCCCTCGGGGGCGCCGCTGTAGTCGGGGGCGGGCAGGGCGCGGCGGTCGACCTTGCCGTTGGCGGTGACGGGGAGGGCGTCGAGGACGAGGACGGCGGCCGGGAGCATGTAGCCGGGGAGGCGGTCGGTGACGAAGGCGCGCAGTTCGCCGGGGGTGGCGTCGCCGGTGACGTAGCCGACGAGACGTTTGTCGCCGGGCCGGTCCTCGCGGACCAGGGCGAGGGCCTGGCGGACGGCGGGGTGGGCGGTGAGGGCGGCCTCGACTTCGCCGAGCTCGATCCGGAAGCCGCGGATCTTGACCTGGTCGTCGGCGCGGCCGAGGAACTCCAGCACGCCGTCCGACCGGCGCCGGACGATGTCGCCGGTGCGGTACATCCTCTCGCCCTTGCCGCCGTACGGGCAGGCGACGAAGCGCTCGGCGGTGAGCGCCGGGCGGCCGAGGTAGCCGCGGGCCAGACCGGCTCCGGCGAGGTGGAGCTCGCCGGGGACGCCGACCGGGACGGGCTGGAGGCCGTCGTCCAGGACGTACGCCCGGGTGTTCGCCATCGGCCGGCCGATCGGCACCGTGTCCGGCACCGAATCGGCGGCGGGCAGCGGCAGTTGGGTCGCGCAGAGGGTGATCTCGGTCGGGCCGTAGAGCACCCGCACGCCGATCCCGGGGACGGCCGCCAGCACCCTGCGCACGGCGGGCGCGGAGACCACGTCCCCGCCGGTCAGCACCTCGCGCACCCCGGCGAAGACGCCCGGGTCCTCCTCGGCGATGACCCGGAACAGGCCGGCGGTGACGTGCACGTGGGTGAGTCCGTGCGTCCGGACCAGCGCGCCGATCGCGGCCGCGTCCAGGTCGCCCGCCGGGGCGACGACCACCTGGCCGCCGGAGAGCAGCGGCGCCCAGATCTCGTAGGTCGAGGCGTCGAAGGCGTGCGGGGCGTGGAACAGCACCCGCAGCCCGTCGGGGTGCTGCCAGCACGGGTCGGTGGCGAGCTGGACGACGTCCCGGTGGGTGATGGCGATGCCCTTGGGCACTCCGGTGGAGCCGGAGGTGAACATCACGTAGGCGAGCTGTTCCGGGTGGACGGCGGGGCGGTGGGAGCGCCGCCGCAGCGGGCCGTCGAAGCGCTCCGGGGTGAGCGTCAGGACGGGGCAGGGGGCGTCGGCCGCGAGCGGGTGGTCGCGGTGGGCCGCGTCGACCAGGACGAGCGCCGCCCCGGTCTCGGCGGTGATCTGCCGCAGCCGCTCGGCCGGGTGCCGGTCGTCCAGCGGGACGTAGCTGCCGCCGGCCTTGAGGACGGCCAGCAGGGCGGTCAGCAGCTCGGCGGAGCGGTCCATCAGCAGGACCACCGGGGTGTCGGTGCCGACGCCCGCGTCGGCGAGGTCGGCGGCCAGGTGCTCGGCCCGGGCGTCGAGTTCGGCGTAGCTCAGCCGTCCGCCGTCGGTGACCACGGCCACCGCGTCGGGGGTGGCGGCGGCCCGGGCCTCGAACAGCTCGGGCAGGGTCGCGTCCGGGACGGGGAGCGCGGTGTCGTTCCAGCCGGTGAGCAGCTGCTCGCGCTCGGCCGGGTCGAGGATCTCGACGGTGCCGATCGGCGCGTCGGGGTCGGCCGCGACGGCGCGCAGCACCCGCAGCAGGCGCTCGGCGAGCGCGCTGGCGGTGGCCGGGTCGAAGAGGTCGGTCGCGTACTCGATCGCCACCGTCAGACCCGCCTGCGGGCCCTGTTCGGTGAAGCGGAAGGACAGGTCGAACTTGGCGACGTCCAGTTCGAAGGGGTGCTCGGCGCAGGCCAGGTCGCCGAAGGCGGTGGGGACGGCCGCGCGGCTCTCCAGGGCGATGAGCGTCTGGAAGAGCGGGTGGCGGGCCGGGGTGCGGGTGGGGTTGAGCTGTTCGACCAGGCGCTCGAAGGGGAGGTCCTGGTGGTCGAAGGCGTCCAGGTCGGTGCGGCGGACGCGGTCGAGGAGTTCGCGGAAGCCGGGGTTGCCGGAGGTGTCGGTGCGCAGCAGGAGGGTGTTGACGAAGAAGCCGACCAGGTCGTCCAGGGCTTCGTCGGTGCGTCCGGCGACGGGGGTGCCGAGCGGGAGGTCGGTGCCGGCGCCGAGGCGGGTGTAGAGGGTGGCGACGGCGGCTTGCAGGACCATGAACAGACTGGCCTGCCGATCGGCGGCCAACTCGGCCAGCGCGGCGTGGAGTTCGGCGTCGACGACGGCCGTGGCCAGGCCGCCGCGGTGGGTCGGCGCGGCCGGGCGCGGGCGGTCGTAGGGCAGCGCCAGTTCTTCCGGGGCGTCCGCCAGGGCCTGCTGCCAGTGGGCGAGTTGGGCGCTCAGCAGGGCGCTGGGCTGCTCCTGGTCGCCGAGCAGCTCGCGCTGCCAGAGGGCGTAGTCGGCGTACTGGACGGGCAGCGGCCGCCAGTCGGGTTCCGTGTGGGCGTGGCGGGCCCGGTAGGCGGTGGCGAGGTCGCGGAAGAGCGGGGCGACCGACCAGCCGTCGGCGGCGATGTGGTGCATCAGGACCAGCAGGACGTGCTCGTCGTGCGGCAGGGAGAACAGCGTGGCGCGGACGGGCAGGTCGCGGGCGAGGTCGAAGACCTCCCGGCCGGCCTCGGCCAGGGCGGTGCGCAGCGCTTCCTCGTCGGCCACCGGCACGGCCCGCAGGGGGAGTTCGGGGGCTTCGGTGACCAGCTGGTGCGGCCGGCCGTCGGTGGTCGGGACGAGGGTGCGCAGCACCTCGTGCCGGGCCACCACGTCGCGCAGCGCCAGTTCCAGGGCGGAGTGGTCGACCGCGCCGGTGAGCCGGACCGCGACGGGCGTGTTGTAGAGCGCGCTCGGGCCCTCGAACTGCTCGATGAACCAGAGGCGTTGCTGGGCGGGGGAGAGCGGCACCAGGGCGGGCCTGGCCTGCGGGCGCAGCGCCGGGCGGGCCGGGGTGTCGACGGTCGGCAGGGCGGCGGCCAGGGCGGCCACGGTCGGGCGGTCGAAGAGGGTGCGGATCGGCAGCTCCGCGCCCAGGGCGGCGCGGATCCGGCTGGCCAGCTTGGTGGCGAGCAGGGAGTGGCCGCCCAGGTCGAAGAAGTCGTCGTCGATGCTCACCGAGGCCAATCCGAGGACCCCGGCGAAGAGTTCGCACAGCGCCCGCTCGGCCCCGGTGCGCGGGGCGCGGCCCTCGGGGGTGCCGGTGTAGTCGGGGGCGGGGAGGGCGCGGCGGTCGACCTTGCCGTTGGGGGTGACGGGCAGCGCGTCCAGGGTGACGATCGCGGCCGGGAGCATGTAGCCGGGCAGCCGGTCGGTGACGAAGGCGCGCAGTTCGTCGAGCGGGGCGTCGCCGGTGACGTAGGCGACCAGGCGCTTGTCGCCGGGCCGGTCCTCGCGGACCACGGCGACGACCTGGCCGACGGCGGGGTGGGCGGTGAACGCGCTCTCGACCTCGCCGAGTTCGATCCGGAAGCCGCGCAGCTTGATCTGGTCGTCCGCTCGACCGGCGAACTCCAGTTCTCCTGTGGTGGTCCAGCGGGCGAGGTCGCCGGTGCGGTACATCCGGCTGCCGGGGGCGCCGTAGGGGTCGGCGACGAAGCGTTCGGCGGTGAGGGCGGGGCGGCCGACGTAGCCGCGGGCCAGGCCGTGTCCGGCGAGGTAGAGCTCGCCGGGGACGCCGACCGGGACGGGCCGCAGACCGCTGTCGAGGACGTAGGCCCGGGTGTTGGGGAGCGGGCGGCCGATCGGGACGCTGTCCGGTACCTCGGCCGGGGTGGTCATCCGGTGGTGGGTGGCGAAGGTGGTGGTCTCGGTGGGGCCGTAGCCGTTCACCACCCGCAGTCCGGGGCAGTGCTCCAGCACCCGGCGCAGCGCGACCGGCGAGACGACGTCCCCGCCCGTCCACGCCTCGCGCAGCCCGGCGAAGGCCTGCGGCGCCTCGGCGGCCAGCACGTTGAACAGGCCGACCGTCATCCAGGCGGCGGTGACGCCGCCGCGCTGGAGGGTGTCGGTGAGTTCGGTGACGCCGAGTCGCCCGGGCGGGGCGAGGACGAGGCGGGCGCCGGAGAGCAGGGGGGCCCAGAGTTCGTAGGTGGAGGCGTCGAAGGCGGTGGGGGAGTGGACCAGGACGCGTTCGTGGGCGCCGCCCGCGAAGGTGCCGCCGAGGGCGAGGTCGACGACGGAGCGGTGGGTGACGCCGATGCCCTTCGGTGTCCCGGTCGAACCCGAGGTGTGCATCACATAGGCCAACTGGGCGGCACGCAAGGGGAGATCGAGATTGGCGGCACGTTCCTCGCCGACCGCGAGGGTGGTCAGCCCGGCCAGTGCGGGGTGGTCGCGGTCGGTGACGGCGATCCGGGCGCCCGCGTCGGTGAGCACGGCCGCGAGGCGCTCCTGCGGTTGGGCGTCGTCCAGCGGGACGTAGCTGCCGCCGGCCTTGAGCACCGCGAGCAGGGCGATGACCAGGGCGGGGGAGCGCTCCAGCAGCAGGGCGACCGGCGTCTCCGCCCGCACCCCGGCCTCGGCCAGGCGCAGCGCCAAACCGTTGGCCCGGGCGTTGAGTTCGGCGTACGACAGCTCGGTGGTACCCGCGACCAGGGCGATCGCCTCGGGCGTCGCGGCGGCCTGGGCCTCGAACAGCTCGGGGACGCTCCCCGAGGGCAGCTCCGCCGCCGGCCCGTGCCCGCCCGACAGCAGCCGCTCGCGCTCGTCACCGGTCAACACCTCGACGGTGCCGAGGAGTTCGGCCGGATCGGCGACGATCCGGTCGAGCAGGGCGAGGAAGCGGTCCAGCAGCGTACGGGCCTCGGCGGGGCCGAAGGCGTCCGGCTGGTGGTCCAGCCGCAGCTGGAGGCCGTCGCCCGGGGTGAGGGCGAGCAGCAGCGGGTAGTGGGCGCTGTCGACGTCCTCGACCAGGGTGACCTGGGTGGCGCCGCTCGGGTCGGCCGCGTCCAGGGCGGACGGGTCGGGGTAGTTGCCGTACACCGTGACGGTGTCGAACAGGCTTCCCAGTCCGGCGAGTTGCTGGATCTCGGTGAGGCTGAGGTGCTGGTGGTCCAGCAGTGCGGACTGCTCGTGCTGGAGGCGCAGCAGCAGCTGCCCCCAGGACTCGGCCGGGTCGAGGGTGACCCGCACCGGCACGGTGTTGATGAGCAGGCCCATCATCCGCTCGACGCCCGGCAGGTCGTGCGGCCGGCCGGAGACGGTGGTGCCGAAGAGCACGTCGGTGCGGCCGGTGAGCCGGGCCAGCAGGACGCCCCAGGCGGCCTGGACGAGGGTGTTGAGGGTGACGCCGTAGCGGCGGGCGGTGCGGCCGAGCGCCTCGGTGGCCGCCGGGGTGAGGCCGGTGTGCAGGCGCAGCGGCAGGTGCGGGGAGTGGGTGGTGCGGCCGGGGGCGAGCAGGGTGGGCTCGTCCACGCCCGCGAGGGCCTGGGCCCAGGCGGTGCGGGCGGCGGCGCCGTCGCGCCGGGTGATCCAGCGCAGGTACTCCCGGTAGGGGGCGGCCGGGGGCAGCGGCTGCCGGAAGTAGAGGGCCCAGAGTTCCTCGGCGAACAGCGGGGTGGACCAGCCGTCCAGCAGGATGTGGTGGGCGGCGGCGATCAGCCGGTGCCGGCCGGGGGCGAGGGTGAGCAGGGTGTAGCGCAGCAGCGGCGGCCGGGTGAGGTCGAAGCGGCGGCCGTACTCGGCGGCGGCGATCCGGTCGGCCTCGGCCTCCGGGTCGGCGTGGCCCGTCAGGTCGAGGACGGTGAAGGGCAGTGCGGCCCGGTCCGGGACGGCCTGGACGGGCGGTCCGTCGGGGCGCTGGTGGAAGCCGGCCCGGAGGTTGGGCTGGCGCAGCAGCAGGGCCTCGGCGGCGGCGCGCAGCCGGTCGGCGTCGACCGGGCCGGTGAGGTCGAAGGTGCAGACCGAGGTGTAGACGTCGGCGCCGTCGGTGTCGTACGCGGCGTGGAAGGCCATGCCCTGTTGCAGCGGGGAGGTCGGCCAGACGTCCACCAGCCGTGCGGGGGCGTGGAGTTCGGCGAGCCGGTCGATCTCGTCCTGGTCGAGGGCGACGAGCGGGAAGTCGGCGGGGGTGTGCCCGCCGGCGTCCGGCCGTTCGGCGTGCTCGGCGAGGGCGCGCAGGGCGGTGAACCAGGCCTCGGCGAGGGCCCGCACCCGCTCCTCGTCGAGCAGTTCGCCGGCCCAGGACCACTGGGCGACCAGCAGCGGGCCCTGCGGGGTGTCGACGGTGGTGGCGTCAAGGCCCAGCACCCGGCCGAGCGCGAGGTCGGGGGCGGCGCCCTCGGTCATCGCCTCGGCCCCGGCGTGAACGTCGTCGGCGCTGACGCCCTCGGGCTGGAAGCGGCCCAGGTAGTTGAACTCGACCTGGGGGTCGGCGTGTTCGGCGAGCACCTCGGCGGTGGCCGGGTTGAGGTGGCGCAGCAGGCCGTAGCCGATGCCGTTGTCGGGGACGGCGCGCAGCTGCTCCTTCACCAGGCCGAGGGCCCGGCCGAGCGCCGGTCCGGCGGTGGTGACCTCGGCCCAGGTGAGCGGGCCGGGGGCGAGCCGGACGGGGTAGACGGAGGTGAACCAGCCGGCGGTGCGGTGCAGGTCGACGCCCTCGACCACCTCCTCGCGGCCGTGCCCCTCGACGTTCACCAGTACGGCGCCGTCGGGGTCCGTCGCGTCGCCGCGCCAGTGGGTGAGGGCGAGCGCCAGCGCCGTCAGCAGGACGTCGTTGACCTGGGCGTGGTAGGCGGCGGTGACCTCGGTCAGCAGGGCCCGGGTGGTGTCGGCGGGGAGCACGACGCGCATGGTGCCGCCGGTGGCGTAGGTGTCCTTCGCCTGGTCCAGGGGGCGGGCGCCGAGCAGCGGGTCCGGGGTGGCCAGTGCGGCCTGCCAGTACGGGAGTTCGGCGGCCCGGCGGTCGCTGCGGGCCTCGGCGGTGAGCCGCTGGGCCCAGCGCCGGAAGGAGGTGGGCACCGGCGGGAGCTCGGGGGTGCGGCCCGCGCGGGCGGCGGTGAGCGCGGCGAGCAGGTCCTCCTCGACGATCCGCCAGGTGACGCCGTCCACCACCAGGTGGTGGATCACCAGCAGCAGCCGGGCGGGCCGGTCCGGGCCGGCCTCGAAGCGGACGGCCCGGAGCATCCGGCCGTCCTCGGGCGAGAGCCGGTCGCGGGCGGCCTCGGTGGCGGCGCGCAGGGCGTCCGGGTCGGCCGGGCCGGGGACGCTGCTCAGCACCTCCTCGGCGGGGACGGCCCCGGGGGCGGGGACGTGCAGCGTCCAGGGGCGTTCGGCGAGCGGGGAGGTGCGGGCGCGCAGCAGGTCGTGGTGGTCGAGCAGCGCCTGGAGGGCCGTGGTGAGGTCCCGCTGCCCGGTCCCGGCGGGGAGGGTGAGCAGGGTGGACTGGTAGAAGCTGCCGACGGCGCCGCGCTGCTCGGACAGCCAGTGCACGATCGGGGTGGGCGGCACCTCGCCGAGGCCGGCGCCGGGCGGCTCGACGGCGACCGGGCCCTCCAGCGGGCGGGCGAGCAGGGCCAGCGCCTCGACGCTGGGCGCCTCGAAGACGGCGCGGGGGGTGAGCCGGAGTCCGGCCTGCCGGGCCCGGGAGACCAGTTGGATGGCGACGATGGAGTCGCCGCCGAGCTCGAAGAAGGAGTCGGCGACCCCGACCCGGGGCAGCCCGAGCACCTCGGCGAAGAGCCGGGCGAGGGCGTGCTCCACCTCGCCGGCCGGGGCCCGGCCGCCCTCCTCGGCGGTGCCGAGCGCGGGCGCGGGCAGGGCGCGCTTGTCCACCTTGCCGTTGGGCGTCAGCGGCATCCGGTCCAGCACCACGACGACGGGCACCATGTGGTCGGGCAGCTGCCCGGCGCAGTGGGCGCGCAGCTCGGCCGGGTCGGCGGTGCCGACGGTGTAGCCGACCAGCCGGCGCTCGCCCGGGCGGTCCTCGCGGACCAGTACCACGGCCTGGCGGACGCCGGGGTGGGCGGAGAGGGTCTGCTCGATCTCGCCGAGCTCGACCCGGAAGCCGCGGATCTTCACCTGGTCGTCGGCCCGGCCGAGGAAGTCCAGCTGGCCGTCGGGGCGGAGGGTGCCGAGGTCGCCGGTGCGGTACATCCGCTCGCCGGGCGCGCCGAACGGGCAGGCGACGAAGCGGTCGGCGGTCAGGCCGGGGCGGCCCAGGTAGCCGCGGGCCAGGTGCGGGCCGGAGACGTACAGTTCGCCGACGGTGCCCGGCTCCACCGGGCGCAGCCGCTCGTCCAGCAGGTGGATCCGCACGTCCTGGCAGGGGTGGCCGATCGGGGGCTGCTCGGTGCCGGTGAGCGGCTCGCTCATGGTGACGATGACGGTGGTCTCGGTCGGCCCGTAGCTGTTGAGCATCAGCCGGTCCCGGCCGAGCCGGGCGGCCAGTTCGCGCGGGATGGCCTCGCCGCCGCCGATCAGGGTGCGCAGGGTCGGCAGCGGGGCGTCCGGCAGGGTGGCGGCCATCGCGGTGGCGACGTCGGCGTGGGTGACGCCGTACCGGTCGATCAGTTCGGCCAGCGCCTCGCCGACCAGCTGGCTCTGCTCGCGGGGGAGGACGAGCGCGGCGCCGGTGGTGAGCGCCACGGCCAGGTCGGAGACGGAGACGTCGAAGCTGAGCGAGGCGGCCTGGAGCACCCGGCTGCCGGGGCCGACGCCGGTGGCGGCGACCTGGGTGCCGATCATGCTGGGCAGCCCGGTGTGGGTGACGGCCACGCCCTTGGGCAGGCCGGTGGAGCCGGAGGTGTAGATGACGTACGCGGTGTGGTCGGCGCTCAGCGGCCGGACCCGCTCGGCGGTGGTGAACGGGGTGCCGGGCCGGTCGGCCAGGTCGGCGAGGTGCGCGGCGGAGTCGAGCAGCAGCCGGGGGGCGCCGGTGTCGGGCAGCCGCTCGGCGGCGTCGGCGGTGGTGAGCACCAGCGCGGCGCGGGAGTCGGTGAGCATGTGGCGCAGCCGCTCGGCGGGGTAGGCCGGGTCGGCGGGCAGCCAGGCGGCGCCGGTCTTGGCGACGGCCAGGATCGCGGCGACCGCCTCGGGGGACTTGGGCAGGGCGAGCGCGACCACGTCCTCGGTGCCCAGGCCGCGGGCGGCGAGCACCCGGGCCAGCCGGTTGGCGCGGGCGTCCAGTTCGGCGTACGTGAGGGTGGTGGACCCGGCGTACAGCGCGGGGGCGTCCGGGGTTCGGGCGACCTGGGCGTCGACCAGGGCGCCGAGGGTCGGGCGCGGGTCGGCGGTGGTCGTGCGCGGGTCGGCGGCGGCCGGGGCCGCATCGGGAGCGGTCGGGGCCGGGTCGGCCAGCCGGGTGGCCAGATCGGCCGGGGTCGGGGCGTCCAGCAGCAGCGGCAGCGGCACCCGGAACCCGAGCTCGGCGCGCACCCGGGCCAGCAGCCGTACGGCGGCGGGCCGGTCGCCGCCCAGCTCGAAGAAGCCCGCTGCGGGGTCGACCGACTCCCGGCCGAGCACCTCCGCGAACAGTCGACACAGCACCTCGGCCGGTCCCGGCCGCGGGTCGGTTCTGTGCGTCTGCTGGTCCCCGGACATCTGCTTCTCTCTCCCTCGTTGCTGCGTGACCCGCGGGCGGTCGGCCCGGTCGGCGTGGTCGGCGTGGCTGATCGGTGGCCGGTCGGTGACGGCCGGTCAGGCCGGTCGGTCAGTGGCCGGACAGGTGGGCGACCAGGCTCTTCGGCCGCAGGTCCTGCCAGTTCTGCTCCACGTACTCGACGCAC
The DNA here is from genome assembly GCF_042786665.1 of Kitasatospora sp. NPDC059146. NCBI lineage: Bacteria > Bacillati > Actinomycetota > Actinomycetes > Kitasatosporales > Streptomycetaceae > Kitasatospora > Kitasatospora sp. NPDC059146. Next base: position 41,219 of record NZ_JBHZCY010000056.1, read on the forward strand.
TCCGGCCGGCGAGCCGCGCCGAAGACCTGGTGCCAGCCGTCGGGCACCGGGCTGAACACCGGCCACAGCGAGTGCTGGCCCTCGTCGTTGGCCAGGACGAGGTAGTCGGCCTCGGGGTCGTCGAACGGGTTCGCCATCGTCGGTTTCCTCTCTGTTGGGAGAATTACGAGGAGGGGGGAATTTCGTCGGCGCGCGGTGAACGGCTCACGTCGGCCGGCGGTTCACCGGGTTCGCCCCAGTGCGTTCACGGGCCCCAGCCGGAGTCGTCCCCGTGCACGGCCGAGGGACCTGCGGCAACGGTGGACTGGTACGGTGCGGCGTGCATCTGGACGCCGATCCCGGCGACCACGAGAACGGCGAGAATCCCGAGCATCTTGTGAATGCGAACGGCAAGATTCGTCATGGCGAATTCCTCTTCCTGAGGCGGGCGGTGTGTGCGCTCCTCGCTGTGAATGAATCCTGCCGAGGCCCAAACTGGCGTGGAAGCTCTGGCCGTTATCGGGATCACGCAATGCGGGAACCGGAAGCGTGAACAGACTGTGCCAAAATCGGGCAGAACTGATGCAAAGAACACCTGGGTCTGTCAGATCAGTGGTGGGAAGGCGGGCGCACGGCGGCCCGGCGCGGCCGGAACCCCACCGCGGAGGCCGGGAGCCCGGGCCGACGGAGGTCGGGAGCGCCCACGACAGGTCACGGCCGGGATTGCTGAGATAAGGTCAACTATCGGTAAAGCAGAGGCAGTTGGACGGCATCAGCGCCGAGAGCCCCGGCGCAGCTCCGCACGGACGGCCGGCCAGTCCCCGGTCCACGGCCGGCGGGCCCCGGCCGGCGACTCCAGGGCGAGGGTCGCCAGGTAGACGCGCTTGAGCGCGGCCCGCTCGTCCCGCACCCGCCCCGCGGCCTGCTCGATCCGGCGCAGCCGGGCGTGCAACCGCTCCAGCGCACCCCCGCCCGCCAGCAGCCGCCGTGCCTCCGGGCCGAACCGGAAGCCCGGGGCGAGCAGCGGCCACGCCGCCCGCCAGACCCGGAACACCTCGCGGTGGCCCGGCCCCCACTCCCGCTCGGCCCGGCCCAGCCGCTCCAGCGCCGCCGCCTCGGTGGGCGCCGTGCAGATCTCGTGCAGCACCCGGGCCAGCCCGCCCCAGTCCTCGCCCGGCGCGTGCCGCAGCGCGGCGTGCAGCAGGTGCGCCACCGAGGTGTGCACCACGGTGCGCGGCCACCGCGCGGCCGCCGCCTCGGCCAGCCCCGCACCGGCGGCACCGACCAGCACCCAGACCTCGCGCACCCCGCGCTCGGCCAGCCCGGCCAGCACCTGCGGCCACTGCTCGCCGTCCTCGGCGGGCCACAGGCCCAGCACCTCGCGCAGCCCGTCCGTGGAGATCCCCAGCGCCAGGTGCACCAGCGGGCCGCCCGAACGCCCGCTGCGCACCGAGTCGACGAAGACCACCGGGTACACCGGGTCCAGCGGGCGCCCGCGCCGGTCGGCGAGCTCGTCGAGGACCTGGTCGGTGATCACCGAGACGGTCTCCCGGCTGATCTCCACCCCGTACACCTCGGCCAGGTGCGCCACCAGCTCGCCCGAACTGAGGCCGCGCGCGGTGAGCGAGACCACCAGTCGGTCCAGCCCCGGCAGTCGGCGTGCCCGGGGGCGGACCGTACGGGGGGCGAAGCTGCCCTCCCGGTCCCGGGGGACCCGCACCTCGACCGGCCCGATCTCGGTCAGCAACCGCCTGGCCCGGGCGCCGTTCGGGCCGTTGGGGCCGCGGTGGCCGGCGGGCCCGCCGGAGCCGCCCGGGCCGCCGGCCGCCCCCGCGGGGTTGTTGGTGCCCGGGCCGCGCAGGTGCTCCTGGAACTCCAGCTCCAGCGCACGCTCGATCAACTGCTTGGCCAGCGCCTGGAGCAGGCCGCCGTCGCCGAGCAACTGCACCGAGCCCGCGCCGACCTGGGCCGCGGCCGCCTCGGCGAGCTGCCGCACCAACCGCTGGTCCACCAGCCCGGCCGGATCCACCAGCCCTGCGGGGTCCACGAGCCCGGCCGGATCCACCGGTCCGGCTCGATCCACCGGGCCGGGCGTCTCCACCGGCGGGGGCGGGTCGGGGTCAGCTCGCAACAAGGGGGTGCCCTCCGTCCGTCCGTCGGCCGGGCCGGTCCACCGGCCCTTCGCTCCGGCCGCCCTGACGGGGCGACGCGCGCAATGCGGCGGCCATCCGCCCGTTACCGCAGCCGGGTACGGTCGTCCTCGCCGTCACCACCGTCGGACGCCGTTGCCGGGCATGCCCGGTTTCGCCGTCAACCGCTGATTTCCGCGCCTTTAGGGCGTACACTCGCGGCTGTCGTGGCCCGGGGGGGATGCGTCCGAACGGCAGGTGAGCACCATCCTGCCCTTCCGGACGTCTGGCTGTTGCCGGTGCGGGCATTCGTGAAAGCGCAATGCCGAAGCCGGAAGGATGCCCAGATGTGCCTATCCCAGGACACCAGCGCGGAAATGGGGACACCCCAACTGTGTGACCGGGGGGTCGAGTTCTACCGGATCGCACTCGCCGAGGGCGGTGCCAGCGCCGGACAGGCCCCGGAATGCCTGGTCAGCATGGGCCTGCTGCGCACCCTGCCCGGCGCCGGGCACCGGCTCGCCCCCGTCCCGCCCGACCTCGCGGTCACCGGCCTGACCCGGCCGCTCGAACTCGCCGTGCTGGCCCACCAGGAGCAGCTCGCCGAACTGCGCACCGCCTTCACCGCCGCCGAGCACGCCTACCGCGACGTGATGAGACAGGCCCAGCTCCCGATCCGCCTGCTGGCCGGCGAAGAGATCAACCCGGCGCTGGAGAAGGCCGTCGCGGCCTGCACCGAGGAACTGCGCACTGCCCAGCCCGGCGGCGGCCGCGGCGCCGACCACCTGGCCGCCGCCCTCCCGCGCGACCTCGCCCTCGCCGAACGCGGCGTCCGCCAGCGCACCCTCTACCAGCACACCGTCCGCTCGCACGGCCCGACCCTCGCCTACATCGAGCAGGTCTCCGCCCGCGGCGCCCAGGTGCGCACCCTCAACGAGGTCTTCGACCGGATCATCATCTGCGACCGCTCCACCGCCTTCATCCCGGCCGGCGCCCAGCGCGAGGCCGCCGCGGTGCTCATCCAGTTCCCGCCCCTGGTCGAGTACCTGCTCAAGATCTACGAGTTGATGTGGGAACGCGCCGAGCCCGTCACCTACCTGGAGGGCCACCACCGCCCCCAGCTGCTCACCGACCGCACCCGCCGCAACGTCCTGCGGCTGATGGTCAACGGGTTCACCGACGAGGCGATCGCCAGCCGCCTCGGGATGAGCACCCGTACGGTCTCCAGCCACATCCAGAAGGCCAGTGAGCTCCTCGGCAGCCGCAGCCGGGGCCACCTCGGCTACATCATCGCGCGCGAAGGCGTCCTGGACGAGCCGCTCGACGACCTCTGACGTCGATCCCGGTGACGACTCCCGGGTGCGACGGACCGGGTGGGAACGCCGGCAGGAGGCTCCGGGCAGCGCAGCCTCGCGGTGGCTCCCGCGACGAACGGGTCCGCCTCCCGGGAAAAACCGGTCGCCACCGCCTTGCTCCGTGGGCGAAGCTGCTCGGATGCAGCGAGCGAACAGCCGGACCGTGACCGTCGACCTCACCCACGAAGGCGCCTACTACGGGCAGTTGGGCCCCTTCGAGACGGACCTCGGCTGGTGGTCGGCGGTGGACGGCGTGGTCGCCCGGGCCACCGAACTGGCCGGCGTGCCGGTGCTGGTGACCAGACTCCTCGACGGGCACAGCGCGGACCCGGGCCACGGCGGCCGGGTCCGCTACCACGCCGAGGCGCTCCGGGCGCCCGCCGCCCTGACGCCCCGCCCGCCGGACGCCGGGACGGCCGCGCTGCTGGCCCCCGCCGCCCGGCGGGCCGCCTGGGCCACCCCGGACGGGCTGCGCTCCGCGCTGGAATGGGCGCGGGAGCGGCTCGCCGACCTCGGCCGGCCGACCGGGGCGGCGCGGCAGATCCGGACCTGGAACCTCTCCGGCCTCTTCCGGTTCCCCTCCCCCGTCGGGGCCGACGCCTGGTTGAAGACCACCGGCCCGGAGTTCAACGCCGCCGAGGGGGAGGTGATCGCGCTGCTCGGCGGCGTCGACCCCGCCCTCGTCCCGCCGGTGCTCGCCGCCGACCCGGCCGCCGGCCGGCTGCTGCTCGACCACGTCCCCGGCGAGGACTGCTGGAGCCCGAGCGAGGCGACCGTCGCCGACGTCGTCCCGCGCTTCGTCGCCGCCCAGGCCGCGCTGGCCGGGCGGCCCACGGCCCTGGCCGGCCTGCGCGACCGCACGCCCACCATGCTGCACACCCAACTGACGGCGCTGCTGGACCGGCTCCCCGCCGAGACCGACCTGACGGCACCCGAACGCGACCGACTGCACCGGTTCGCCGCCGAACTGCCCGCGCTGCTGGACGAACTGGCCGCCTGCGGCCTCCCGGAGACACTGCTGCACGGCGACTTCCACCCCGGCAACTGGCGCACCGGCGACGCCCGCCCGGTCGTGGTCGACTACGCCGACGCCTGCCTCGGCCACCCGGCCCTGGACGGGCTGCGCCCCCGCGCCTACCTCACCCCGGCGGCCTGGCACCACCACGCCGAGGTCTGGACGGCGGCCTGGCGCGAGCACGCCCCGGGCTCGGACCCGCACCGCGCCCTCGAACTCGCCGCTCCGCTCCACCACGTGTCCTACGCGCTGCGCTACCAGGAGTTCCTGGACCACATCGAGCCCAGCGAACGCCCGTACCACGAGGGCGACCCGGCCGCCGAACTGCGCGCCGCCCTGGCCGCCGCCCCGCGCGGGGGAGCCCGCGACGCACGCTGATCCCCGGTGCCGTGCGCGGCGGAGGCCGTCGACACGACACCGGGGATCAGAAGGTCACGGGGCACCGGATCAGGTGGTCACCCGGTCCGGCGGGTCACACCGTCCGGCGGGTCACTCCGTCCGGTGCGTCACTCCGCAGGTTCGATCCGGTAGCCGCCCCGGGCCGAGAACAGGGTGAGCGCCTCGACCGGACAGAACTCCACCGCTTCGGTCAGCCCGTCCGTCAACTGCGCTCCGCCGACGGCGTACCCGGCCACCGGCCGGGCCTGCCCGTCGGTGTCGAGGGCCAGCGACCCGGGGGCGCTCAGGGCGCACATCCCGGAGCCGATACAGCGGTCCCGGTCGACCCGGACCAGCACGGATTCGGCCGCCGCCGGGTCGGCGGGCCCGGTCGGACCCCCCGTCACCAGGTGACCCTCAGGGTGTTGGGGCTGCGGGTGAGCAGCCCGCGCCGCCAGTCGATGTCCCGGGCCTCGTCGGCCAGCCGCAGCGCGGGCAGCCGGCGGGCCAGCCGGTGCAGGGCGAGTTCCAGCTCCATCCGGGCCAGCCAGGCGCCCAGGCAGTGGTGCGGTCCGGCGCCGAAGGTGAGCATCGGCGCGGCCAGCGGGGAGAACAGCTCGGTGCGCAGGTCCCCGGTGAAGACCTCCGGGTCCTGGTTGGCGGTGCCGGTGTCGGCGGCGACGACGCTGCCGGCCGGAATGACCACCCCGCCGATCTCGACGTCCTCCACCGTGCGGCGCAGCAGCCCGGGCATGTGCTCGGCGGCGTCGCCGAGCGGTACGGCGCGCAGGATCTGCTCGGTCGCGGCGGCGGCGCTGGCCTCGTCGGAGGCGAGCCGCTGCCAGGCGTCCCGGCCGTCCTGGAGCAGGTAGACCAGGGCGTTGCCGAGGCTGGTCATGGTGGTCTCGTGACCGGCCACCACGAGGCCGATGACCAGGGCGATCAGCTGCCCCTCGGTGATCGAGCCGTCCTCGGCGGCGGCCGACAGCAGGCTGCTGACCAGGTCATCGCCGGGTTCCGCGCGGCGCTCGGCGATCACCTCGGCGCCGAAGGCCGCGAACTCGGTCATCGCGGTGGCGATCGCCTCGGCGCTGTGGGCGGTGGTGGAGAGCGCGTGGTCGCTCCAGTGGGCGAGCCGTTTGCTGTCGAGGTTGTCCAGGCCCATCAACCGGCTGATCACCAGGACCGGCAGCGGCCGGGTGTAGGTGGCGACGATGTCGGCGGGCGAGCCGTGGTCGATCAGTTCGTCGATCAGCGACTCGATCACCGAGGCGACCCAGGGCTTCCAGCGCGCGATCGCGCGCGGGGTGAAGGCCCGTTGCACGGTGCGGCGCAGCCGCTGGTGCTCGGTGCCGTCGATGTTCAGCATGCTCTGCGGGTCGTCCAGGATGTTGGGCGTGACCATGAGCGGCGGGGCGTCCGGCGCGTAGAGCGGGGCGCGCCCGAGCCGCGGGTCGGTGAGCACCTGCCGGACGTCGGCGTGCCGGCTGACCAGCCAGACCGGCGTGCCGGTGGGCAGCGCCGCGAGCCGGGGCGGACCGGGCTCCAGGTGGCGCAGGCAGTGCATCGGGGGGAGCGGGGCGGTGCCGGTGCCGGCACCGGTCGCACTGTTCTCGGTGGACATCCGTACTCCAGACTCCAGGGCAGGGACCGCGCGGGGCGGCCCGACGGGGGGTGGATCCGGGGTTCGTGCGGGACGGGCGGTTCGGCCGGGGCGGCTCGACTCGGGGCCGGCGGTGCGGTGGGACGCGGTGGGACCGGGAACGCTGCCCGCGCGGGGGCGCGGGCCCGTCCGCGGGATGGCGCGGGATGGCGCGAAACGTGCGGGGGCGTACGGTCGGTACGCGCCCGGCACGAGCGGCGCGCGGTGGCGTGCCGTCAGGTGGGGCGGGTGTGCTGAGCGTGGTCGCGTGGACCGTCTCTGCTACGACCGTACGTGGACGGCGGGGTGCCCGTCTGCGGCACTTCCAGCCAACGGTGGCGCTTTCCGGGCAGTTCGTGGCACGTTGACGGGCGCTCACCGCCGCCCGCGCGCCCCTGGTCCGGGGCCGCGCCGGGGCCGCGCGGGGGCGAGTGCCCGGTGGGCCCGGCAGGACTGCCGGGCATGCCTGTGGCACATGCGCCCGGCCGGGCGGGCGCTACCCTTCGTAGGCACTCCTTCGGAAGTGCTTCTAGAGTTCTCTCGCAGTCGTTTGTCGCAGGTCACGCCGGTGCGTAGCCGTACCGGCCGACGGAGGTGGAATCGGATGGCCCAGCAGGTCAAGGCAGTCATCGCGCGCGCCAAGGGCGCACCCGTGGAGGTGACCACGATCGTGGTGCCGGACCCGGGGCCGGGCGAGGCGGTGGTGCGGATCCAGGCGTGCGGCGTCTGTCACACCGACCTCCACTACCGCGAGGGCGGCATCAACGACGAGTTCCCGTTCCTGCTCGGCCACGAGGCCGCGGGTGTCGTGGAGTCGGTGGGCGAGGGCGTCACCGAGGTCGAGCCGGGCGACTTCGTCGTCCTCAACTGGCGCGCGGTGTGCGGCCAGTGCCGGGCCTGCAAGCGCGGGCGCCCGCAGTACTGCTTCGCCACCCACAACGCGAAGCAGAAGATGACGCTGCTCGACGGCACCGAGCTGTCCCCGGCGCTGGGCATCGGCGCCTTCGCCGAGAAGACCCTGGTCGCGGCGGGCCAGTGCACCAAGGTCGACCCGGCCGCCGACCCGGCCGTCGCGGGCCTGCTGGGCTGCGGCGTGATGGCGGGCCTCGGTGCCGCGATCAACACCGGCAACGTCGGCCGCGGCGACACCGTCGCCGTGATCGGCTGCGGCGGCGTCGGCGGGGCGGCCGTGATGGGCTCCCGGCTGGCGGGCGCGGCGAAGATCATCGCGGTGGACATCGACGACCGCAAGCTGGAGAAGGCCCGCTCCCTGGGCGCCACCCACACCGTCAACTCCCGCACCACCGACCCGGTCGAGGCGATCCGCGAGCTCACCGGCGGCAACGGCGCCGACGTCGTGGTGGAGGCCGTCGGCCGCCCCGAGACCTACAAGCAGGCCTTCTACGCCCGCGACCTCGCGGGCACCGTCGTCCTGGTCGGCGTGCCGACCCCGGAGATGACCCTGGACCTGCCGCTGCTGGACGTCTTCGGCCGCGGCGGCGCGCTCAAGTCCTCCTGGTACGGCGACTGCCTGCCCTCCCGGGACTTCCCGATGCTGATCGACCTCCACCTCCAGGGCCGCCTGGACCTGGACGCCTTCGTCACCGAGCGGATCGGGCTCGACGAGGTGGAGCAGGCCTTCGAGCGCATGCACCACGGTGACGTCCTCCGCTCGGTGGTGATCCTGTGACCACCCGAGTGGACCGCCTGGTCACCGCCGGGACCTTCGAACTCGACGGCGGCAGCTGGGAGGTGGAGAACAACGTCTGGATCGTCGGCGACGACGAGGAGGCGGTGGTGATCGACGCCGCGCACGACGCCGCGGCCATCGAGGCCGCCCTCGGCGGCCGCCGGCTGCTGGCGATCGTCTCCACCCACGCCCACAACGACCACATCGACGCCGCCCCGGAGCTGGCCGCGCGCACCGGTGCGCCGATCCTGCTGCACCCGGACGACCTCCCGCTGTGGAAGCTCACCCACCCCGAACGGCTCCCGGACGGCGAACTCGCCGACGGGCAGCGGATCGAGGTGGCCGGCACCGAGCTGACCGTGCTGCACACCCCGGGCCACGCGCCCGGCGCGGTCTGCCTCCACGCCCCCGGGCTCGGCACCGTGTTCACCGGCGACACCCTGTTCCACGGCGGGCCGGGCGCGACCGGGCGCTCCTTCTCGGACTTCCCGACCATCATCGAGTCCATCCGCGAGCGGCTGCTGTCGCTCCCGGCCGACACGGTGGTGCGCACCGGCCACGGCGACCCGACCACCATCGGCGCCGAGGCCCCGGCCCTGCCGGAGTGGATCGCCCGCGGGCACTGAGGCCCCGTACGCAGTCCCAAGGCTGCTCGCCGCGTACCGTACGGCCCCCGGGGAGGACGCCGCCCCGGGGGCCGTACGATCGCGATCATGGCCCATGACCCGCGTGACCTCGACGACGCCTTCCTCGCCTTCTGGCGCGAGCGGCACATCGCCACCCTGACCACCACCCGGCCCGACGGCACCCCGCACGTGGTGCCGGTCGGTGTGACCTTCGACCCGGAGACCGGCACCGCCCGGGTGATCACCAGCCGTACCAGCCGCAAGGCCCGCAACGTGGCGGCGGCCGGACCCGAGGGCCTGCGCGTCGCGGTCTGCCAGGTGGACCGGGCCCGCTGGTCCACCCTGGAGGGCGTCGCGGTGGTGCGCGACGCCGCCGAGCAGGTCGCCGACGCCGAGCGCCGCTACGCCGAGCGCTACCGCCCGCCGCGCGAGAACCCGGACCGGGTGGTCATCGAGATCACCGTCACCCAGGTCCTCGGCCGCGCCTGACCGGGCCGCCACCGGGCTGCCACCGGGCCGCACCCCGCCGCACCGCTCACGCGTCAGCGGCCGGCGATCCGCTCCGCCGCGTACTCCACGTACTCGTGCAGGCCGTAGGCGAGCCCGACGGCCAGCAGGGCCGAGCACACGACCGCGACGCAGAACGCGGCGGCGGCCAGGCGTGGTCCGCGCCCCTGCGGCCCGGCGGGCTCCGGTCCGAGCAGCGCCTGCACCCGCTGGGGCACCGGCCCCGTGTCCACGGCGAGCACCCGGCCGCCGCCGTGCCGTCCGTCGCCGTACCGGCCGCCGCCGTACCGTCCGGCACCGGCACCGGCACCGGCCAGCGCGGCCCGGGCGATGGCGGTCGCGGCGGTCCGCCGGTCGGCCACCACCCGGGCCGCGGCCTCGTCCGCCCACCGCTCCAGGTGGAACTCCAGGGCGGTGCGCAGCCGCCCCAGCGCCGGATGGACGGCGGCGGCCAGGTCGGTGACACCCGCGAGCAGGTGGTGGCGTCCGTGCAGATGGGCCCGCTCGTGCGCGAGCAGCACCGCCCGCTCCGACGGTGTCAGGGCCCTGAGCATGCCCTCCGTCACGACGACCCGGCCGGCGCGCCCCCGGTGGCGGGGCAGGGCGAAGGCCTCCGCCTCCTCGCCCGGCACGACCAGGAGGTCGCTCCCGGGCGTGGCCGCGCCGGTCAGCTCCCAGGCACGCGCCAGCAGCGCGCGGTGGCGGCGCGCGGCCAGCGCGAGCCGGACCGCCTGCGCGGCGAGCAGCGCCCCGGCCGCGCAGGCCACCGGCAGCGCCGCCGGCCAGTCCGCGACCACCCGGCCGAGCGCCATGTGCTCCAGCCCCGCGAGGAACGGCACGTGGAGGAGGCCGACCAGCGCCGCTAGCGTGCCGCCCGCGAGGAGCACCGCCGCCCCGGTCAGCACGAAGGAGGCCGCGCGGGGCGGGAGCAGTCCGGCCAGGCGGTCCGCCGCGGGCACCGCTGCCCAGGGCAGGGCGACGGCGAGGGCGACGATCACGAGGAACAGCGTCATGCTCCGCCTCCCGCTGTTCCCGCTGCTCCCTCGCCCGCCACGGCCGCGGGGGATCCGCCCTCCGCTTCGAGGAGGAGGCGGCGCAGGGCGTCCCCGTCGTCCGCCGAGAGCGAGGACACGAACCGCTTCAGGACGAGGTCCCGGTGCGGCTCCTTCTCCAGCTCCCGGCGCATCCGGCCGGCCGCCAGCCCGGCGGCGTCCGCGACGGGCGCGTACGCGAAGGAACGCCCCGGCCGGGTGCGGGCCACGGTCCCTTTCTCGTGCAGGCGGGTGAGGATCGTCGCCACCGTCGTCCGGGCGAGGTCCTGGTGCAGGGCGCCCTTGACCTGCTGGGCGGTCAGCGGCTCCCCGGCCGCCCACAGCACCGCCAGCACGTCCGCCACGAGCTCGCCGTGCGGGCGCCTGGCCTCCTGGCCGTCCCTCGCCATCTCTCTCCCCGGTCCGTACAAGTTAGGTGTGCCTCAGCTAACTTTACCGGGCCTGAGGTGGGCCACCGGAGGGTGTCCGGGCCGTGGACGGAGACGGCGCTCTCCGTATATCGGCTGTAGATCGGCGCTTGTGAAGGTTCTCCTGTCAGCCCGAACGGGCCGACGGAACGAGAGGAAGGACCGTCACCATGGACATGCAGCTGAACTCGCTCGACCTGGACGCCCTGGACGTCACCGGCATCGAGCTCGCCGAGGGCGACGCCATCGGTTCGCTGGCCACCGACAGTGCGCACACCGAGGTCGGCGCCTCCTGCGCCCCCTACGGCTGCCACTGCTACTTCAGCCTGACCTGATCGATCGGGCAGGGCACCCGCCCGACGGGTAGCCACTGAGGAGCGTCCCGCCGGTCCCGTCGGACCCGGCGAGGGCCTGCGGGACGCTCCCCGGCAGCACGACCACCGGTGACTGACCGGCGGTACCCCTCCGGCGCGCTGGGAAGAGCCCGTCGGACCCTCCGGAGACGAAACGGCGTTCCCACCGTGATTCCCCCCACCACCCCTGCCGTCCGCCGGTTCGCCGTCCGCGTCGCGGGCCTGCCGGCCGACGCCCTGCACGAACTGCGCCGACCGGCCGTCCGCTCCGCGGTGGACCACCTGCTCGCGGAACGCGACCGGCTGGCCCACGAGGGCACGCGCCTGGCCGACGCCTGCCACCCGGTGATCGGCGCGCTGGCCGGCTCCGAGCTGAAACCGCGGGTGGTGGCGCTGCGCCGCAGCCTCCACGGCGCGAGCGTGCCCGGCCCCGCGGTCTGGTCGGACCAGGTCCGGCAGGCCCTGCCGCCCGCCCTCGCCGAACGGATCGACGCCTGGCTGGCCGCCCTGCGCGCCCACCGGGCGGACTTCGCGGCGCTCCCGGACCGCTACGACCGCGACCTCCCGGACGCCCTGTCCGCCGTACGCCGCCACACCGCGAACCCGGCCTTCCGCCACGGGCTGGTCCAGGGCAACCCGATGCTCTCGGACGCGCTCACCGCGTGGCTCGACTCCCCGGCCGGCACCGAGCCGGCCCGCCGCACCAGGCTGCGCCTGGTCAAGTACCTGGCCCGGGCGGCCGCCAAGACCAGCCCGTACGCGACCTTCACCGTGACCGGCCTCGGCGAGTGGCGCCGCTGCGGCTCCGCCGTCGCGCCGACCGGCGTGACGGCCTGGCACAGTGTCGTCGAGCCGAACGTCTGGGTGATGCAGCGGCTGGCGCACGCACTGGCCGGGCCCCGCACGCCGCCGCGCGGCCGGGTGCTGCGGGTCAATCCGACGCTGTGCGAGGAGGACGGCCGCTTCTGGTTCGTCGCACCGGGCTGGTCGGAGCGGGTGCTGTCGGTCGCCGCGGACGGAGCGGCCCGGGCCTGCGTCGACCTCCTGCGGGCCGGCGGCCCGCGCACCGCCGCCGAACTGCGCGACCACCTCGCGGCCCGCGCCGGCGGGTCGGCCGCCCGGTCCGACGCGGTGGCGGCGGTGGCGGAGGTGACGGCGGCAACCTCGGCGACGACTGTGACGGAGACCGCGACGGCCTACCTCGCCAGACTCGTCGAAGTCGGCCTGCTGGAGGCGGCGCTGCCGTTCGCCGACCAGTCCCCGGACCACCTCGGCGAGCTGCTGCGCCACCTCGAACGCTGGGAACTCCCCGACGGAAAGCGGCAGTTGCAGGCCGTCCGGCGCGCCCTGGCCGCCTACCCCGGGTCGTCGGCGGCGGTCCGGACGGCGCTGCACCGGCGGGTGGACCGGGAGATCACCGGCCTGCTGGAGACCTACGGCACGCCCGGCGACCGGACCCAGGCGCCGCCCCGCAAGAACCTCTTCCACGAGAACGCCGTCTTCACCGAGGTCGTCCTGCACGGCGACCCCCAGCGCTGGGCGGGCGCGCTCGCGGACCTCGCCGCCGTCGGGCGGCTGCTCGCGCTGTTCCGGCCCGATGCCGCACTGCGGCTGGTCGCGGCCGAGGTCTTCGCCGACCACGCCGGGCCCGTCCCGTTCCCGCTGTTCCACCGCGCCCTCGTCACCCGGCTCCGGGACGCCCGACCCGGCAGCGCCGCGGCCGAACTGCGCGCCCTGCTCAACCCGGCCACGGCCGGCGGGCACCCGCCGGGCGCCAGCCCGGTGCCCGCCGTCCGGGAGCTCGCCGGCCTCCGGGCCGAGGCGATCGGCTTCCTGCGCGACCACCCCGCCGACGGGGACGGCGTCGTCCGCCTCCCGGCCCGCGCCGTCGACCGGCTGCTCGCCGACCTGGCCCCCCACCGGTCGGCCCCGGGACCGCTGTCCTGCTACGTGCAGGAGGCCGGCCGGGACGACGACGGCGACCTCGACCTCGTCCTCAACGGCGTCGGCGCCGGCCACGGGCACGGCACCGCCAGGCTGCGCCGCGTCCTGCCGGAACTCGCCCAGGAGAAGGGGGACTTCGCCGACCGGACGGCAGAACCCGCCGACGGTCCGGCGGACCGCCCGGGCGGCGTGCTGTTCGCCGAGAGCGGCGGCGCCTTCGGCAGCAACCTCAACCTGCGGGCCGACGGCGTCCGCTTCGAGATCGACACCCCGGGCGTCGACAGCCACCGGCCCGCGGCCGAGCGCCTGCCCGCCGCCGAGCTCTTCGTCGACCACGACCCGGACCGGCGGCGGCTCGTGCTGCGCCACGGACCGGACGGGCCGGAGGTCCGGCCGCTGCACCTGGGCACCATGGCCGACCGGCTGCTGCCGCCGCTGATGCTGCTCCTGGTCAGGCTGTTCGGCGAGACCCCCGGGCCCTCGGCCGGGCTGTGGGAGCTGCTGACGACCACGCCCGCCGCGCACTCCCGGGAGGTCCTGCACCGGCCGCGCACCGCCGTCGGCCGGGTCGTCGTGGCCCGGGCCTCGTGGTGCGTGCGGGCCGACGCCGTCCCGCGGCCGAGCCGCGGCGAGCACGAGGCCCACTACCTGCTGCGGCTGACCGACTGGGCCCGCCGGCACGGCGTGCCGGAGCGCACCTTCGTACGGGCCGTCCCCGACCGCCCCGCGCCGCGGCAGCCGGCCGGCGGGCGGGAACCGCAGCGCCCCGGGGACCTCGGGGAACTGCGCGACCGCAAGCCGATGTTCCTCGACCTCGCCAACCCGGACCTGGTCCTGCTGTTCCACCGGCTGCTCACCCGCCCCGACCGCGTCCTGCTGTTCCAGGAGGCGCTGCCCGACCCGGTGGCCGCGCCCGTCCTCGGCGACCTCGGACGACGGGTCGTGGAGTACGTCGTCGAGGTCGACCCGAGTGCCGAGCCGAGTGCCGAGCCCGGTGCCGACTCCGCTGCCGACCCGGGTGTCGACCCCGAGGTCGCCCCGGGTGCCGACCCTCGGACGGCGGGGGCCGGTCGTGGCTGAGCCGGGGCGCGGGAGCGGCCGGGAGTGGCTGAGCCTGCACGCGTTCAGCACGGCCGACGCCACCGCGCTGCTGGTGCGGACCGTCCGGCCGCTGGTCGCCGACCTGCGGCGGGACGGGCTGATCGACGAGTACTTCTACCTGCGGTACTGGGAGGGCGGCCCGCACCTGCGGCTGCGGCTGCTGCCGCGCACGGCCGCCCGGGCGGAGGC
>NZ_JBHZCY010000057.1:0-54365 GCF_042786665.1 Kitasatospora sp. NPDC059146
GCCTGGCCCGCCCGGACCGCCCGGCCCCGCGCCGCGCGGCGCCCGCCCCGGCGGCAGCCGGGCCGGGCGCGACCCCGCTCGCGGACCGCCTCGCGGCCCTGCCGGAGTCCGAACGCGCCCTGCTGCTGGTCGAGTTGGTCCGCACCGCCACTGCCGCGGTGCTCGGGCACGGCGGACCGCAGGCCGTCGAGCAGGACCGCTCCTTCACCGAGCAGGGCTTCGACTCGCTGGCCGCCGTCGACCTGCGCAACCGGCTGAACGCGACCACCGGCCTGGCACTCTCCAGCACCCTGGTCTTCGACCACCCGAGCCCGGCGGCGCTGGCCGCCCACCTGGGCGACGCGCTGCTGCCGTCGGTCCCCGGCGTCGGGGAGGACCGGCCGGAGGACCAGGCGGCGAACCGGTCAGCGAACCGGTCGGCGGAGCCGCCGGTCGAGGCCGCCGACGACCCGATCGCCATCGTCGGCATCGGCTGCCGCTACCCCGGCGGGGTGCGCTCCGCCGAGGAGCTGTGGCAGCTGGTCGCCGACCGGGTCGACGCGGTCGGCCCGTTCCCCGAGGACCGGGGCTGGCGCCTGGACCGGCTCTTCCACCCGGACCAGGAGCGGCCCGGCACGTCCGCCGCCCGCGAGGGCGGGTTCCTCTACGACGCCGCCGACTTCGACCCCGCCTTCTTCGGCATGAGCCCGCGCGAGGCGCTGGCCACCGACCCGCAGCAGCGGATCCTGCTGGAAACCGCCTGGGAGGCCGTCGAACGGGCCGGCATCGACCCGGGCGCGCTGCGCGGCAGCCGGACCGGTGTCTTCGTCGGCGTGATGTACGACGACTACGGCTCCCGGCTCAGCCAGGCGCCCGAGGCGCCGGAGGGCTACGAGGGCTACCTGGTCAGCGGCAGCGCCGGCAGCGTCGCCTCCGGCCGGGTCTCCTACGCGCTCGGACTGGAGGGCCCGGCCGTCACGGTGGACACCGCCTGCTCCTCCTCGCTGGTCGCGCTGCACCTGGCCGCCCAGGCGCTGCGCAGCGGCGAGGCCACCCTCGCCCTGGCCGGCGGCGTCACCGTGATGGCCACCCCCGCCACCTTCGTCGAGTTCAGCCGCCAGCGCGGGCTGGCCCCGGACGGGCGCTGCAAGCCCTTCGCGGCCGGAGCCGACGGCACCGGCTGGGCCGAGGGCGCGGGCGTGCTCGTCCTGGAACGCCTCTCCGACGCCCGCCGCAACGGGCATCCGGTGCTGGCCCTGGTGCGGGGCACGGCCGTCAACCAGGACGGCGCGTCGAACGGCCTGACGGCGCCGAACGGCCCCGCCCAGCAGCGGGTGATCCGGGCCGCGCTGGCCGCCGCCCGGCTGACGGCGGACGGCGTGGACGCGGTCGAGGCGCACGGGACGGGCACCCGCCTCGGCGACCCGATCGAGGCCCAGGCCCTGCTGGCGACGTACGGGCAGGGGCGCCCGGCCGGGCACCCGCTGTGGCTGGGCTCGATCAAGTCGAACATCGGCCACAGCCAGGCGGCGGCGGGCGTAGCGGGCGTGATCAAGATGGTCGAGGCCATCCGGCACGGCCGGCTGCCCGCGACCCTGCACCTGGACGCGCCCTCGCCGCACGTGGACTGGACGGCCGGCGCGGTGGAACTGCTCGCCGAGGCACGGGAGTGGCCGGAGCTCGACCGGCCGCGCCGGGCGGGCGTGTCCTCCTTCGGGATCAGCGGCACCAACGCGCACGTGATCCTGGAGCAGGCGCCGGACACCACCGTGCCGGCTGGGACCACTGCTACCGCTGCGACCGAGCCCGCCGCGCCGGTGGCCTGGCCGGTGTCGGCGCGCACCGAACCGGCGCTGCGCGACCAGGCGCAGCGGCTGCTGGCCTTCGCCGCCGACCTGCCCGAGGAGCAACTCGCCGCTGCGGGCGCCGCCTTGGCCGCCACCCGGACGGCCTTCGAGCAGCGCGCGGCGGTGGTCGGCGGCTCCCGCGCCGAACTGCTCGACGGGCTGCGGTCGCTGGCCGCCGGGACGGACTCCCCGGGCCTGCTGCGCGCCGCCGCCCGGGACGGCCGGACGGCCTTCGTCTTCACCGGCCAGGGCAGCCAACGCGTCGGCATGGCCGCGGAGTTGTACGCGACCCACGCGGAGTTCGCGGCCGCCCTCGACGAGGTGTGCGCGGCCTTCACCCCGCACCTGGAACGGCCGCTGCGGGAGGTCCTGTTCGAGGACACCGGCCTGCTGGACCGCACCGCCTACACCCAACCCGCTCTGTTCGCGGTGGAGTTCGCCCTGGTGCGGCTGCTCGCCCACTGGGGGGTGCGGCCGGACGCCGTGCTCGGGCACTCGATCGGCGCCGTCGCCGCGGCCCACACCGCGGGGGTGCTCACCCTGGCGGACGCCGTCGCCCTGGTCGCCGCGCGCAGCCGGCTGATGGACGCGCTGCCCGCCGAGGGCGCCATGCTCTCCTTCCGGGCCTCCGAGCCGGAGGTCCTCGCCGCGCTGGAGGGGTACACCGACCGGGTCTCGGTGGCCGCCGTCAACGGTCCGCGGGCCACCGTCGTCTCCGGCGAGGAGGACGCCGTGCTCGCGGTCGCCGCCCGGCTCGCCGCGACGGGGGCCAAGGCTCGCCGGCTGACCGTCAGCCACGCCTTCCACTCCCCGCTGATGGACCCGATGCTGGACGACTTCCGGGCCGCCCTCGGCGGTCTCGCCTTCGGCCTTCCGACCGTCCCGTTCGTCTCCGACCTGACCGGCCGCCCGGCCGGTCCGGAGGAGACCGCCTCGCCCGACTACTGGGCCCGTCACGTGCGCGGGACCGTCCGGTTCGCCGACGGCGTCCGGGCGCTGCGCGGGCTCGGCACCGTGCGCTACCTGGAGATCGGGCCGGACACCCTGCTGACCGCCCTGGTCGAGGACGTGCTGGCCGAAGGGCCGCAGGACCCGGAGAGCCCTCGGGATCCGCAGCACCGGCAGGACCCGCAGGACCCGCCCGCCGTCACGGCGGCGGTGCTGCGGCGCGGGCGCGGCGAGGCGGCCACCCTGCTGCGGGCCGTCGCCGCCGTGCACACCGCGGGCGGCAGCGTCGACTGGCCCGCCGTGCTGGGCGCGGCCGGGGCCCCGCACCCCGGCCTGCCGACCTACCCCTTCCAGCGCACCCGGCACTGGCTCGACGCCCCGGCCCCCGCGGGCGACGTGCGGGCCGCCGGGCTCAGCACCGCCGGCCACCCCTTCCTCGGCGCCGCCGTCGACCTCGCCGACGGCACCGGGACGGTCCTCACCGGCCGCCTGGACCGGCGCGAGCACCCCTGGCTCGCCGGGCACACCGTGGCCGGCGCGACCGTGCTGCCCGCGACCGCCCTGCTCGACCTCGCCCTGCACGCGGGCCGCACCGCCGGGCTGCCCGTGGTCGCCGCCCTCGACCTGGAGGCCCCGCTGCTGCTCCCGGCCGACGGAGCGCTGCGGCTCCAGGTCGCGCTGGACCGGGCGGACGACGCCGGCGAGCGGGCCGTGCGCATCCACGCCCGGCCCGACGGCGCCGCCGAGGAGCCCTGGACCAGGTACGCCACCGGCGTGCTCGCGCCCGCTCCGACGGCGCCCGCCCCGACGGCGCCGGTTCCGCCCGCGGGCAGCTGGCCGCCGCCCGGCGCCCGGCCGGTCGGCGCCGAGGAGCTGTACGCCGCCCTCGACGCCCACGGCCTCGGCTACGGCGGCGCCTTCCGCACCGTCACCGCCGCCTGGCAGCAGCCCGACGGCACCCTGTGGGCCGCACTCGCGGGCCCCGCCGAAGGCGCCAGGGACGGCGACCGGCGCTTCGCCGTGCCGCCCGCCGCCCTGGACGCCGCCCTCCACCCCTGGGCCCACGCCGGACTGCCGTCCGACGGCCGCACCACCCTGCGACTGCCCGCCGCCTGGCGCGAGGTCCGTGCGTACCGGGCCGTCCCCGCCGGAGCGCTGCGGGCCCGGATTGCGCCGGACGGGGAGCACCGCGCCGCCGTGACCCTCTACGACGCCGACGGCGCCCCGCTGCTGCACGCGGCCGCCCTCGAACTCGCCGAGGTCCCGGCCGGGCGGTTCGGTGCCGCCCGCCCCGCCGACCCGCTGCTCGTCCCCGGCACCCGCCCGCTCGCCCTCCCGGCGGCCCCGCGCCCGGCGGCCCTGGTGGAGAGCCCGGCCGACCTGACCGGCCCGGTGCCGCCGGTCGTCCTGCTGCCCCTGCCACCGCTCCCGGCGGACCGTCCCGTGCCCGAGCAGGTGGCCCACGCCACCGGCTGGGCCCTGACCGCCCTGCGGACCTGGCTGACCGGGCGCCGGTACGAGGCCTCGCGCCTCGTCGTCGTCCTGCCCGCCGCGGTCGAGGACGGCCCGGCGGCGCTCGCCGCGGCGGCGGCCGGCGGGCTGGTCCGCTCCGCCGCGGCCGAACACCCCGGCCGCGTCCTGCTGGTGGACACCGACCTCCCGGCCGACCGCCTCGCGGACCTCCCCGCCGTGGCCTGGCCCGAGGACGAACCGCACCTCCTGCTGCGGGCCGGGCGGATCCTGGCCCCGCGCCTGACAGCGGCGGCTGCTGGAGCCGCACAGGCCGGCGCGACCGGCGCGACCCGGGCGACCGGGGCGTTCGGTCCCGGGAGCGTCCTGGTCACCGGCGCGTCCGGCGCGCTGGCGGCGGTCCTGGTGCGGCACCTGGTGGCGGCGCACGGGGTGCGCGGGCTGGTGCTGATGAGCCGGAGCGGGCGGGTGGCGCCCGGGCTGGCGGAGGAACTGGCGGCCCTGGGGGCCGTGGCGGTCCCGGTCGCGGGCGACGTGGCCGATCCGCAGGCCGTACGGGCCGCGCTGGCGCAGGCGCCGGACGGCCTTCCGGTCACCGGGCTGGTGCACGCCGCCGGCGTCCTGGACGACGGGCTGGTCGAGGGCCTGACGGCGGAGCGGGTCGCCGCCGTGCTGCGGCCGAAGGTCGACGGCGCCTGGGCGCTGCACGAGGCGACCGGGGAACTGCCGCTGCACGCCTTCGTGCTGTTCTCCTCGGTCGCCGGAGTGCTCGGGACGGCCGGGCAGGGCTCGTACGCCGCCGCGAACTCCTTCCTCGACGCCCTCGCCGGGCACCGCCACGAACTCGGCCTGCCCGCGCTGTCCCTCCCGTGGGGCCTGTGGGAGGGCGAAGGCATGGGGGAGGCCCTGAGCGCGGCCGACCGGGCCCGGATCGTCCGGACCGGGATCGCCCCGCTGCCCGCCGCGAGCGCCCTCGGGCTGCTGGACGAGGCCCTGGCGGCCGGCCGTCCGGTGGCGGTCGCGGCCCGGCTGGCGGCACCCGGGGCCGGCGGGCCCGGCACCGGACCGGCGGCCGCCCTGCGCGAGCTGCTCGGCTCCCGGCCGACGGGCGCCGCCCCGGCGGCGGCCCCCGCCCTTCTGGCCCCCGCCCTTCCGGCCCCCGCCCTTCCGGAAGGCCGGGACGCGCTCGCCGGGCTCCCCCCGCAGGAACGCGGCCGGGCCGTCCTGGACCTGGTGCGCCGTTCGGTCGGCGAGGTCCTGGGCCACGCCGACCCGGCCGCCGTACCGGTGGAGCGGGGGCTGCTGGACCTGGGCCTGGACTCGCTGACCGCGGTGGAACTGCGCGGCCGCCTGGGCACCCTGCTCGGGCTGCGACTGCCCAGCACGCTGCTGTTCGACCACCCCACCGCCGCCGCCCTGGCCCGCCACCTCACCGCTCTGGTGGCCCCGGCGGAGGACCGCACCGGGCCGGCCGGTCTCGACCAGGTCGAGGCGACCCTGGCCGAACTGACGGCCGGGGCGGCGGGAGCAGCCGGAGCGGGCGAACTGGACCAGCTGGCGGCCCGGCTCCAAGCAGCCCTCGACCAGGTCCGCGCCGCACGCGCGGCGAAGCCGGACGCCGACTTCACCGACCGACTGGAGGAGGCCGACGGCGACGCCCTGTTCGACCTGATTGACCGTCAACTCGGTTTGTAGTCAAGGGGGAAGGGCCTGACTCCGGCCGGCGCCGGGCCCTTCCCGCTCTCATCCCGCAGTCGCGCACGGGGCCGCCGGTGAACCGGCCGGACCGTGCGGGGTCGAGCGGGTGAAGGTGCGGCGGTAGGCGGTGGGGGTGGTGTCCAGGGTGCGTCGGAAGTGCAGCCGCAGGTTGGCCGCCGTGCCCAGCCCGCAGTCCCGCGCCACCTGGTCCACCGAGCGCTCCGTGGTCTCCAGCATTTCCCGTGCCCGGCCGATCCGGGCGTTGAGCAGCCACTGCAACGGGGTCGTGCCCGTCTCCTCGGTGAACCGGCGCATGAAGGTGCGCTGCGAGAGGCCCGCGTGCCGGGAGAGCACGCGCAGCGTGAGCGGCTCGCCGAGCCGGTGCAGGGCCCAGCCCCGGGTGCCGGAGAGCGAGGCCTCACCGGCCACCGCGACGGGAGCCGGCACGTACTGGGCCTGCCCGCCGTCCCGGTGGGGGGCGGCGACCAGAGCGCGGGCGATCCGGTTGGCCGCCTCCGCCCCCAGGTCGCGGCGCACGATGTGCAGGCACAGGTCGATGCCGCAGCACACCCCGGCCGAGGTGAGCACGTCGCCCTCGTCGACGTAGAGCACGTCGCGGTCGACCGTGACGGCCGGGAAGCCCCGCTCGAACTCGTCGATGTGCTTCCAGTGGGTGGTGGCGTGCAGCCCGTCCAGGACGCCCGCCGCGGCCAGTGCGAAGGCGCCCGTGCAGATCGACACCACGCGCCTGCCCCGGCCGCGGGCTTCGGCCAGGACGTCGAGCACGGCGTCCGGCAACGGGAGGAGCGGTTCGAATCCCGGCACGACCACGGTGTCGGCGGCCCGCACCTGCTCCAGACCCCCGTCGGCGACCAGGGCGAAGCCCGCACTGGTGGCCACCCGCGCGGTGGGCGCGCACAGGGTCATCTCGTAGGGGGTCTCCGGTCGGCTGGAGAAGATCTGCGCCGGGATCGCCAGGTCGAGCGGGGTGACCCCGTCCAGCGCCAGGACCGCGACTCGATGCACCGTCATGGCAGGATCCTAGCGAAGTATGGAAATTTTGCCTCTCACCAGGTCAGGGGCGTCGCGGCCAGGCTGAGTCCATGACCGGACCCACCCACGAGGCGACCGCCGACCTGATCACGCTGCCCGGCACACCGCTCGCCGATGCCGTCGTGAACCTCATCCGGCCGGTGGAAACGCCGTCCGTCTTCAACCACAGCATCCGCAGCTACCTGTTCGCCCGGCTGGTGGCCGACCGCCTCGGCCTGGCCGCCGGCCACGACTACCAGGACGACCTGTTGTTCGCCGCGTGCGCGATGCACGACCTCGGCGTGGCGGCGGACGGCCCGCACAGCCAGCGGTTCGAGGTCGAAGGCGCCGACCGGGCCGCCGCCTTCCTGACCGACCGCGGGGTCCCCGCCGCCGAAGCCGACCAGGTCTGGCAGGCCATCGCCCTGCACACCTCCCCGGGCATCGCGGAACGCCGCGGCACGCTGTGCCTGCTCGTCCGCGAGGGCGTCGCCCTCGACTTCGGCCGCTCACCGGGCACCGACCGCCTCGACGCCGTCACCGACGAGCAGGCCGACGCCGTGCACGCCGCCTACCCGCGGCTGGACATGATCCGCGCCCTCACCGACGCGATCGTCGCGCAGGCCGCGAAGGACCCCGGGAACGCACCCCGGTACACGATCCCCGGCGAACTCCTGCGCGAACGCGAGACCTTCGGCCGGACCCGGCTGGAGCACACCGGCCGTTCGTCCCGCTGGCGCGACTGAGTCCACCGAACCCACCACTCCCGTCACCGAGGAAGGGCAAGCACCGCCATGACCGTCCACACCGTCGAGGTCCCCGAGGACAACGCAGTCTTCGGGCAGACCACCAGCGCCTTCGCGAGCTTCGGCTACTCCGCCGCGGTCCGCGCCCACGGCCTCCTGTTCATCGCCGGAACGATCGGCCGCAGCGCCGACGGAACCATTCCGGACGGGATCGAGGAGCAGACCGGGATCGCCCTCCGGAAGATCGAGGAGATCCTCCGGCTGGAGGGCCTCGACATGTCCGCCCTCGTCGACGTCACCAGCTACCACGTCGACATCCACCAGCACCTGCCCGGCTTCGTCGAGGCCAAGCGGCGCCTCGTCGAAGCCCCCTACCCGACCTGGACGATCATCGGGGTCAGCGGCCTCGCCAGCCCGGGACTCCTCGTCGAGATCCGCGCGACCGCCGCGTACCCCGCCGCACCCCGGTAGCCCCGCACTCCTGGGCCCGCTCCCGGGCCCAGGAGCCCGCCACCGGCGGAGAGCCCCTATTCCTGGCGTGCTGCCTCCCCGGCCCCGCCCGCGGTCCGAGCGCGTCGTCGACGGTCGGGCCAGGGGTAGCCGAGCTGGTCGGCGAACGCCTTCGAACCTCCGCAAACCTCGGCGGCCTCGCGGGGATCCTCGGCCGTGAGGCGCGCCTCAAGGCGTTCGGCCTGGTCGGCCGGGTCGTCTCCGGAGATCGCAACGGTCATCCTGAACTGGAGCCAGGGGCGGCCCTCCCTGATCGCGGACCGGCCGGGATGGAACAGGAAGACGGTGATCCGGTCGGGTTCCCAGGGCCAGGCGGAGACGCCGTCCAGCTCGCAGTCCCACGCCGCCGGCCAGTCGGTGTGCTCCCGGAGCCGCTCTTCCAGCAGTCGGGCGACCGTTCGGGCCGGCCACTCCCAGCTGCGGTCCGTCGTGGCCCGGTGGATCTCCGCCTCGTACTGATCGGCGTCGAAGCGGAACTCCGGGAGATCGACCTCCTCGGTGACCGGGTTGCGCCAGCCGCTCCAGACCACGTGCTGCCCTTCGCGCCTGATCGTCACGTAGACCGCACCGCAGCACCCTTCGGTGCACCCGGCCTCGGCCAGCCGAACCTCACGAGGGACGTCGGTCGCATGCAGCGGCGCGCTCGGGCCCACCAGGTAGCGAGGATCCTCTGCGGGCCCCTCGTCGAACACGTCGGTCAGGACGTCCCGCCCGTCGACGACCGGTCGGCATTCGGCGCCGGCCCTGGTTCCGAGTGGTGGCACGACGATGCGGAGGGACAGCCGATGCGGTTCTGTGGTCATCGCCTGATGGTCGCGGAGTCATCAGCGGTTGTCAGCCGGGTTTCTGCTCGGGGAGAAGCCTCCGGCTCCCGGCTCCCGGCTCCCGGCTCTGGCGGGAACGGCGGAAGCCGGAGTGGGAAGTCGGCGGGGTCGACTTCCCACTCCGGCGGGGCGCGGTGGGCGGTCAGCGGCGGGCCGTGGTGAGGCGGTCGTCGAGGAGGGCGAGGAGTTCCTGCCGGCGTCCGTCGAGGTAGAAGTGGCCGCCGGGGTGGATCCCGAGCTCGAAGGCGGCCGTGGTGTGGCGCTGCCAGGCGGCGGCCTCGGTGGGGGTGACCCAGGGGTCGGCGTCGCCGATCAGGGCGAGGACCGGGGTTGCGACGGTGACCTCCGGGCCGGCGAAGTAGCCGCCCACGGCGGCGAGATCGGCGCGGACGGCCGGCAGGATCATCTGGAGGGCCTCCTCGTCCGCGAGCAGTCGCGGGTCGGTTCCGCTGAGGTCCCGCAGGTGGGCGGCGAGGGAGCGGTCGTCGGTGAGGTGGGCGTACTCGCCGTCGCGCCGGGTGGAGGGGGCACGGCGGCCGGAGACGGTGAGCAACTCCGGGGCGCGGCCGTCGCGTTCCAGTCGGCGGGTGAGTTCGAAGGCCAGCAGGGCGCCCATGCTGTGGCCGAACAGGGCGTAGCGGCCGTCGCCCACGGCGGCCCGGACGGCGGGCGCGGCCAGGTCGGCGAGCCGGGTGAGGTCCGCGACGGCGGGCTCCCGGTAGCGGTCCTGACGGCCCGGGTACTGCAGGGCCAGCACCTCGACGTCCGGCCCGGCCGCGGCGGCCCAGGGTCGGAAGACCGAGGCCGAGCCGCCGGCGTGCGGCAGGCAGAGCAGGCGCAACGGCGGGTCGGCCGAGCCGGCCGGGTCGGCCGGGTCGGGGATGCGAGGGGTGCCGGGGGCACTGAACCGGCGTACCCACAGGGAACTGTCGACGGAAGCGGCCGCGGCGCTCACGCCGCCGCCCGCCGTTCGGTCCGGTCGGCCTGGTCGCCCGACTCGGCGGGCCCGGAGCGCTCGCCCCACTGCGGGCGGAGCAGGTCGAGCCGCCGGTCGGACAGCAGGATCGCCCGCTGCACCTCGCGCAGCGCCCGTCCGGGCTCGATGCCGAGTTCGGCGGTGATGGTGCGGTGGGCCGCGCGGTACACCCGCAGGGCGTCCGCCTGCCGCTCGGAGCGGTAGAGGGCGATCATCAGCTGCCGGTGGAAGGCCTCGTGCAGCGGGTGCTCGGCGACCAAGGAGTAGAGCCGGCCGATGAGTTCGCGGTGGCGCCCGGTGGCCAGGCCGGTCTCGACGTGCATGCCGACGCACTCCAGCCGGGCCTCCTCGGCCCAGGTGGTGAAGCCCTCCAGGACCGGCCCGGAGCGCAGGTCGCCGAGCGCGGGGCCGCGCCACAGGGCGAGGGCCTCCTCGAAGGCGGCGGCGGCCTGCTCGGTGCGGCCGTCCCGGGCGGCGGCCCGTCCGGTCTGCATCAGGTGCTGGAAGTCGTCGGAGTCCAGCCGGTCCTCCGGGCCGAGGCGCAGCACGTACCCGGGGGACTGGGTGACGATGGCGCTCTCCGGGCGGCCGTCGGCGAGCAGCTTGCGCAGCCGCGAGATGTAGACGTGGATCGCCGCCAGGTGGCGTCGGGGCGGGGCGTCCCCCCAGATCTCGAAGCCGAGTTGCGGGACGGGCACCACCTCGTTGGCGCGGACCAGCAGGGTCGCGAGCAGCACCTCCATGTTCCGGGCCTTGACGGCCGAGGTGCCGTGCTCCGTGGTGACGTGCAGGCTTCCGAGCAACTGGTATCTCACCGTGGGCCTCCTGAGGGCGTGTCGTCCGGCTCAGGGTGTCCCACGGGGGCCGTCCGCGCATCAGCGGAACTACGTACGTACGTGCGGACGGCCCCGGTGCCGCTCCTCCGTTCCCTGCCGCCCGTCGCTAGCGCCGGTCCAGCGCGCGCAGTTCGGCGCCGAGGGCGAGCCGGCGGTCCAGCGGGCCGCCGCTCATCCGCAGCACCGTGAGCAGCGTCCACAGCCGGGTCTGCGGGAAGAACCGGGGCGAGCCGTGCACGTCGTCGTGCACCCGCAGGCGCAGGCTGCGCAGCGAGCGCCGCAGCCGGTCGGTGTCGGAGGGCGGGATGATCTCGTCCCGGGCGCTGGCGACCAGGGCGACCGGGACGTCGACGGCGCTCAGCCGGTCCGGGTCCAGGGCGAGCGGGGCGAGGGCGTCGAACACCGAGCCGGCGTCGGTGCGGGCGAGGTGGGCGAGGGTGTCCACGGTGACCCGGGGAACGGTGGCGTGCCACGCCCGGTCGGTGAAGAAGTCGTGCACCGGCAGGCCGGCGCCGACCACGCCGCGGATGCGCGGGTCGCCGAGCGCGGCGTGCAGCGCCAGGTTGCCGCTGAAACTGAGCGCCAGCGCGTACGTCCGCGCGGTGTCGGCGCGGTCGGCGACGGCGTCCAGGACGGCGGGCAGCAGGGCGGGCGCCGTCAGGTCGTACGGCAGCGGGTTCTCGCCGACGCCCGGCATCTCGGTGACCACCCCGGCCAGGCCGAACTCGGCCAGCTGGAGCAGGACCGGCGCCCACTGCTCCTTGAGGCTGATGATCCCGCCGGACATCAGCAGCAGCGGTCGCGGCTGCTCCGCCGACAGCCCGCCCGCCCAGGCGGCGACCGGGCCGGCCGGGGTGGGCACCTCGATCCGTTCGATGCCGGGGAAGTCGGCGGCCCAGCGGGCGAACACGTCCCGGGCGCGCTCCTCGGCCTCCCGGCGGGCCGAGCCGGACGGGTAGGGGAAGCGGGCCATCGTGTAGTAGCGGCCGGCCTCCAGCAGCCTGCCCTCGCGTTCCAGCCGGTCGCCCGCCTCGGTCCAGCGGCGCACCCAGGAGCCGGGGCCGCCGTCGCCGTCGTCCACGACACCGTCCAGCACGACCCCGTACCGGTCGGGGGTGATGCCCTGGGAGGTCGCCTGGGCCACCACGAACTGCTTGAGTTCGGCGAGGTCGTTCGCCGGGGGGCGGCCGGTCATGCCGTCGCCTCCGAAGGGACGGGCGTGCCGGCCTGACCGGTTGTCGCCTCGCCCGTCGCCCCGCCCGGCGCTCCGTCGTCCCCGGGAGCGGGCCACTCCTCCAGTGCGGCCCGGATCTCGGTCAGGACGTCCGCCGCCTCCGCGCCGTCGATGACCCGGTGGTCGAAGGCCAGGCTGAGCCGGAACACCGGCGCGGCGACGATCGCGCCGTCCCGGACCACGGGGCGCTCGACGATCCGGCCGACGCCCAGGGTGACGGTGGTGCCGCCCACCGAGTGGAAGCCGTCGACCGGCCGGTGGCCGAGCGAGGTGACCGCGAAGGTGCCGGTGATCAGCGGGCGCAGCCGCAGGTCGCGGGCCGCGCGGGCGAACCGCAGGCGGCCGCGCAGCCAGGACAGCCGGTGCAGGGCGCGGATGCCGGCGAACTCGGGGAGCTCGGCCGGATCGCCGTCCAGCACCCGGTCCAGCCGGCGCTGCACCTCGGCGAGGCCGGCGGTGTGCGGCTCGGGGACGACGGTGGACAGCACCACCCGGGTGCCGCCCAGGGTGCGGTCCAGGGTGACCTTGCCGGACACCGTCGGGAACGCGGCCACCCGGGGGCGCGGGCCGCCCCGGTAGGCGGAGTTGGCCGCCGGGTGGCGGGCCAGCACCCCGCCGGCGGCCACCAGCAGGTAGCCGACCACCGAGCGGCGCTGTCCGGCCGCGCGGGCCGCGGCCCGGTCGGCGAGCAGCCGGGTGGCGTCCACCTCGGTGTCCAGGAAGACCGGGGAGAAGTCCCGGATCGCCTCCAGGAAGTACAGGGTGTGCCGCCGTTCGCGCGGCGGCGGTGCGAGCCGCGGATCGGCTCCGGTCGGACTGGTCATGACGGGCCCCTCGGGTCGGATCGGTCCGGTCGGTCGGTGGTCACGGGCCGGACCGGTGGAGGGGCCGAGCCTGGCGCACGGCGCCAAACAGGTTCTGAAACGCGAGCTCCGCAGCGGTCGCCGGAGCGGTCGCGGGAATCGTGAAATCCTTGTTTCGTCCGGCCAGTTGATCGGTGTTCGAAGCTACGATCGACCGAGGTTGGGGGGATCCGCCAGTTCCGCCCGCCACGGGGGAGGGGGAAGGGGCAGCAACCGTGATCGCAGTCCAGCAGACCCGAGACATCCGCGAAGCCCGAGACGATCGAGAGGCCCGAGAGACCCGCGTCGTGACCCGTGACCGTGCCCGCACGGACACCGTCAGACGCGCCGAACTGAACCAACTCCAGTCCGTCCTCGACGAAGTGGCCAACGGCCGGCAGCAGGTGGTGGAGCTCGCCGGAGACCCGGGCAGCGGCAAGTCCCGCCTGCTCACCGCGCTCGCCGAGGAGGCCGCCGCCCGCGGCTTCACCGTGCTGCGCGCCCTGGCCGACCCGGCCGAACAGGGCATGGCCGGCAGCCTGTTCGTGCAGGTCCTGCGCGCCTGGATCGGCCTCGCCGACCGGGCCGGGCTGCGCGACGAACTGCTCGCGGTGATGCGCCGGATCGCCGGGTCGGTGGACCCGGCGGGCGGCTGCCCGGTCCCGGAGCGCCTCTGCGCGCTGCTCGAACAGCACACCTGCCGGGGCCTGTTGATCGTGCTGGACGACGTCCACGCGGCCGACCCCGGCTCGCTCGCGCTGCTCGACCGGCTGATCCGCTGGCCGGTGCGCGCCCCGCTCGCGCTGGTGGTCGCCCACCGGCCCCGGCAGGCCCCGCAGGGGCTGCTCGCGGGCCTGGCCCGCGGCAGCCAGCTCGGCACCACCCGCCGGATCGAGCTCGGCCGGCTCGACCTGGCCCGGGCCGCCGAACTGCTCGACCTGCCCGCCACCGACCCCCGGACGCGCGCCCTGCACCGGGACGCCCACGGGAACCCGCTCTACCTGCTGGCCCTCGCCAGGGTCTGCCCGGGCCGGCTCTCCGGCCGCCCCGAGGGCTCGCTCGCGGACCTGCGGGGCCTGCCGCCGGACGCCGCCCTGCCCGACCGGCTGGCCCGCCACCTGGTGACCGAACTCGCCGTCCTCGGCCCGCGCCAGCGGCTCGTCCTCGCGGCCGCCGCGGTGCTCGGCACCGAGCTGGACCCGCACGGGGTCGCCGCGGTCGCCGGCACCACTCAGGACGAGGCCTGCCGGATCCTCGACGAACTGCGCCGGCTCGACCTGCTGCGACCGCTCGCCGGCAGCCCGCACAGCGGGTTCCGGCACCCGCTGGTGCGCTGGCTGGTCTACGACGGCGCCGACAGCTGCTGGCGCGCCGACGCCCACCGCCGGGCCATCGAGCTCCTCACGGCCCGCGGCGCCCCCGCCGACCGGCTCGCCCCGCACATCGAACGGGCCACCCCCGGGCTGGACCCGCGGGACGCGGCCGTGCTCACCGCGGCCACCCGTACGGCGCTGCGCACCGGGGACACCGAACTGGCCGGGCACTGGCTCGGCGCGGCCCTCACCGCGCTCGGCCGCGGGGGCCCGGCCGACGACCGGGTGGCCGGCCAACTGCTGGCCGCGGCGGACGAGATGGCGGCCCGCACCGGATCGCGCGCCCTGCTCACCGAGGCCACCGTGCGGCTGGGCGGCGAGGACCGCCCCGACGGGGCCGACCGGGCCGGGTCCGGCCGTCCGCCGGGCGGCGCCCCGCCGCCCGCGACCGGCGGGCCGACCGGCGGGCCGACCGGGGCCGGTCCGTACGGCAGCCCGACCCTGGACCTGCTCACCGGGCGGGAACGGGAGATCGCCGAACTCGCCGGCACCGGGCTGCGCAGCCGCGAGATCGCCGACCGGCTCGGGCTGAGCGCCCGTACCGTCGAGGTGCACATCGCCCGTACCTACCGGAAGTTGGGCATCGGCTCCCGCGCGGCGCTGGTCCGCCTGGTGGTCGAGGAGCACCGCCGGGCGTCGTGACCGGGCCGGTCCGGGCCCGCCCGGGCCCGGACCGGCCTCCGGGAATAGCCGTCCACCAGGGGCTGTTGAGGCGCTGGACGGCCGCCGGCCACGGTCGCGCCGGTGCGCACGGCGCGGAGGGCGGTGGGCAGGGTGAGCGCGGAGGAGGAGCACCGGTGAGGTACGAGGTACTCGGCCCGCTCAGGGTCGGCGACACGGACGGCCAGGTCGTCATCACGTCCCGCAAGACCGAGACGGTGCTGGCCGTCCTGCTCGCCCGGATGGGCCAGGTGGTCTCGGTGGACGACCTGGTGCGCGAGCTGTGGCCCGCCGATCCGCCGCAGCGCGCCCGGGACGCCGTCTACGTGTACGTCTCGCAGCTGCGCAAGCTGCTGACCCGCCCCGGCGAGCCCGATCCGGTCATCACCCGGGCGCCCGGCTACGTCCTGTGGACGCCGCCGCGGGCCGTCGACTTCCAGGCCCTCCAGGAGCAGCTGCCGACCGCCAGGGCGATGATGCGCGAGCGGCGGTACGAGGAGGCCTGCGAGCTGCTGGAGCGGATCGTCGCCCTGTGGCGCGGCCCGGTGCTGGCCGGGCTGCAGGCCGGTCCGGTGGTCAACACCTTCGCGGCCTGGCTCCAGGAGCTCCAACTGGAGTGCAGCGAACTGCTGGTGGAGTCCAAGCTGATGCTCTCCCGGGACCGCGAGGTGGTCTCCCAGCTGCGCTGCCTGATCCGCGAGCACCCGTTGCAGGAGAGCTTCTACGCCCAGCTGATGCTGGCCCTGTGGCGCTCGGGCCGGCAGGCCGAGGCCCTGGGCGTCTACCACTCCGCCCGCGACACGCTCAACCGGGAGCTCGGCCTGGAGCCGGGCTGCTGGCTGCGCAACCTCCAGCGCACCATCCTGGAGGTGCGCGGCGAGGGCCCGGCCCGGCGGACGCCCGCGGCCGTACGGGCCTGACACCGCTCCGCCATCAGCACCGGCACCGCTCCGCCACCGGTACCGCCCCGCCGCCGTTTGGGTGCGGTTTAGCCCCCTTCGGCACGCTTGGGGGAGGCAGTACCGGAACCCCGAGCGATGACGGAGCGATTCGAGTGAACGATGTTCCCACCCGCCGCCTGGGCGGTCTGGAAGTCGGTGCCCAGGGGCTCGGCGCCCTCGGCCTGAGCGAGTTCTACGGCCCGACCGACCCCGAGCAGGCCGTCGCCACCATTCGTCGGGCGCTCGACCTGGGGGTCACCCTGATCGACACCGCCGACGTCTACGGGCACGGCCTGAGCGAGGAGTTGGTCGGCCGGGCGGTGGCCGGCCGGCGCGACGAGGCGGTGGTGGCCACCAAGTTCGGGGTGCTGCGCACCGGTGACGGGATCGGGCAGGCGGTGCGCGGCGACGCCGCCTACGTGCGGCAGGCCGCCGACGCCTCGCTGGAGCGGCTCGGGCTGGACCACATCGACCTCTTCTACCCGGCCCGGATCGACCCCTCGGTGCCGATCGAGGAGACGGTCGGCGCGCTGGCCGAGCTCGTCCGGGTCGGGAAGGTGCGGTACATCGGGCTCTCCGAGGCGGCCCCGGAGACCATCCGCCGCGCCCACGCCGTGCACCCGCTGGCCGCGGTGCAGACCGAGTGGTCGCTGTTCTCCCGCGAGCTGGAGACCGAAGTCGTGCCGCTGGCGCGTGAGTTGGGCATCGGCATCGTGCCGAACGCGCCGCTCGGCCGGGGCCTGCTCACCGGGCGCTACCGGGCCGCCGAGGTGTTCGGACCGACCGACTTCCGGACGGTCGCCCAGCCGAGGTTCACCCCGGAGAACTTCCCGGGCAACCTCGCGCTGGTCGACCGGCTGGAGCCGCTCTCCATCGAACTCGGCGTCTCCGTCGGTCAGTTGGCGCTGGCCTGGGTGCACCACCGGGGCGAGGACGTGGTCCCGATCCCGGGCACCCGACGGATCGACCACCTGGAGGAGAACCTCGCCGCCGCGACGCTCGCCCTCGGCGCGGAGGAACTGGCGGCGATCGAGGCCGCGGTGCCCGCCGGGCAGGTCGCCGGTGACCGGCTCACCGAGTTCAGCCGGCAGTTCGTCGACCGCTGACCGGCGGCCGACCGCACCTACGGCACCCACCGTACCCACCGCATGAACCCGCGCGCACCGGACGGACCCTCGGGCCCGTCCGGTGCGCGCCGCTGTCCGCCGGTCAGGAGGCCACCGGCTCGCCGCTGTCCTGCGGGCTGACCTCCTCCAGCACCGGGGCGGCCGCGAAGGCCTTGGGCCGGCCGGGCAGGAGCAGGCCGACGGCCACGATGACCGCGGTCATCGCCAGCTCCCACCAGAAGGCGGTGGAGTACGCGTCCCGGACCGAGTCGCCGTTCGCGACCCCGCGCTGGACCAGCAGCGCCACCAGGGCCACGCCGAAGGAGCCGCCGACCTGGTTCAGCGACAGCATGGTGCTGGTCGCCCCCGAGGTCTTCTCCAGCGGCACGGTCCGGTAGAGCGAGGCGAGCGTGGGCGCGCCGACGCAGCCCAGGCCGAGGCCCGAGACCAACGCGTAGACTCCGAGCACCAGTTGGCCGGTGGTCCCGGAGGACAACGCGTTGCCCAGGGTGCCGAGCACCACCAGCGCGGCGCCGACCGGCACCAGCAGGTTGGCGCCGACCTTGTCGCTGAGCCGCCCGGCCAGCGGCATCCCGAGGAAGGTGCCGACCCCGAAGGGTGCCAGCAGCAGCCCGCTGGCCATCAGGCTCTGCCCGTGCACCTGCTGCTGGTAGAGCGGCAGCAGGACGTACAGCGAGAACACCGCCGCTCCGGTGAGCGCCATCGCCACGACCGCGGCCGTGAAGCCCTTGTTGGCGAGCAGGCGCACGTCGATCAGCGGGGTGCGGCGGGTGGTGAGCGCGTGCACCACGAAGCCGGCCACCAGCGCCACCCCGACCAGCAGCGACACCAGCACGGTGGGGGAGCCGAAGCCCTCGTGGGCGGTCTGCGACAGCCCGTACACCAGGACGGCGAAGCCGGGGCTCAGCAGCACGGTGCCGAGCACGTCGAAGGTCGCGCGCTCGCCCTCGGCGGGGACGTCGGCGGGAACCACCTTGAACGAGAACACCAGCGCCGCCAGCACGATCGGCACGTTCACCAGGAACAGCCAACTCCAGTGCAGGTTGTCCGCGATGACCCCGCCGAGGATCGGGCCGATCACCGGGCCGAGGGTCATCGGCAGCGCCAGCAGGCCCATCACCTTGCCCAGCCGGGCCGGGCCGGCCGCGCGGGCGGTGAGCGTCATCATGACCGGCTCGATGATGCCGGCCGCCACGCCCTGGAGGATGCGGAAGGTCACCAGCGCGCCGATGTTCCAGGACAGCGCCGAGGCGACGGCCGTCACGGTGTAGAGCACCAGGCCGAACACCCAGACCTTCTTGCCACCGAAGTGGTCCACCGCCCAGCCGGTCACCGGGATGGTCGCGGCCACCGCCAGCAGGTAGCCGGTGATGACCCATTCGGCCGTGGTGAGCGTGGTGTGGAAGTTGTCGGCCAGCGGGCTCAGTCCGACGCCGACGATGGTCGCGTTCAGCGTCGCGGTGACCGATGCGAGCGCCATGACGACGATCAGCTTGACCAGCGGACCGTCCAACCGATTCTCGGCCGATTGCGTCATTTCAGTCCTTAGCGATAGCAGGGGAGGAGAAAACGGAGGCGGGGGCGGTCGCGATTTCGCGTGGCGCCCCGTGGCCGCGGAATGCGGCGGGTGGAATTCCGGCGGAGCGGCGAGTGGCCCCCGGCCCGGGAGGCCGTCACATGGGATGGGTCGGCGTACCGGAAGGGCCGGCGTTCTGAGCACCGGCGTCCCGGAACCGGCTTCCTGAGAACGGGCGTTCAGAGAACCGGCGTGCTGAAAGAGCGTATAAACAAGTCAGGGTCGGCGGCCATCACCCCTTAGACACCGTTAAGGCCGTCGGCCCGGAATGCGGGCCGACGGCCTTCGGCGGGGCGCCCGGCCGCCGGTCGGGCATCGGTGACCTGCGGAGACGCCCCGCCGGCCGGGAGTCGGGAGGGTTCCCGGCGGCTTTAGGTCCTGCCCGCTCAGGACGGTTCCGGTCGGGCGGCCTCCACGGTCAGGGCCCGGGCCGGGCAGAGCTGGTGGGCGAGCCGGACGTCCTGCTCCCGCTCGGCCGCGGGCTCGGGCTCCAGCAGGGTCACCAGCCCGTCGTCGTCGTGCTCGAAGACGTCCGGCGCGGTCAGCACGCACAGGCCCGCGCCGATGCAGCGGTCCCGGTCGGTGGAGATCCGCACCCCGGCCCCGCTCACCAGGCCACCGGCAGGCGCTCGACGCTCTGCATGGTGCCGGTGCGGCGCATCACCAGCTCCTCGGCCGGCACCGCCAGCCGCAGCCCGGGCAGCCGGCGGACCAGCGTCTCGAAGGCGATCTCCAGTTGCAGCCGGGCCAGGTTCTGCCCCAGGCACTGGTGGATGCCGTAGCCGAAGGTCAGGTGCTGGCGGCTGGCCCGGGCCAGGTCGACCTCGTACGGCTCGGCGTGCACCCGGTCGTCCCGGTTGGTCATGGTGGAGGAGACCACCAGGCCGTCCCCGGCCTTCAGCACCAGTCCGTCGATCTCGATGTCGTCGGTGATCCAGCGCACCCCGGCGAAGTCCGTCACCGCGGTGATCCGCAGCAGTTCCTCGATCGCGATGGCGGCCGGCACCACGCCGTCGCGCAGCGCCGCCAGTTGCTCCGGGTGCTCCAGCAGGGCCAGCACGCTGATCGGGATCATCGAGGAGGTGGTCTCCAGGCCCGCGATCAGCAGCACCATGGCCAGCTGCACCACCTCGTCGTGGGTCAGCTCGCCGCTCTCCACGTGGGCCACCAGCCGGCCGACCAGGTTCTCGTCCGGCTTGCGCTCCTGGGCCGTCACCAACCGGTCCAGGTAGCGGACGAGTTCGGCGGCGGAGGCCTCGGTGTGCTCCGGGTCCCGGCCCTGCATGACGCCGGCGGTGGCGGTCTGGAAGAAGGCGTGGTCCTCGTACGGGATGCCCAGCAGCGCCGACATGACGAGCGAGGGGATGGGCGCCGCGAAGTGCTCCACCAGGTCGGCGGGGGAGCCGAGTTCCTCGATCCGGTCGATCAGTCCGTTGACGATCCGCTCGATGTCGGGGCGCAGCGCCCGGGCGTGCTTGAGGCTGAACTCCGGGTTGAGCAGCCGTCGGTGGTGGTGGTGGACCGGCGGGTCCTCGCCCACCAGCACCAGTTTGCGGGCGGCCGGCGCGCCCAGGTGCGGGGCCATGGTGGGGTAGGCGTCGTAACTGCGGTCGGAGGACAGCCGCTCGTCGGCGAGCAGCCGGCGGGCCTCCGCGTAACCGGTGATCAGCCAGACGCGGCGGTCGTCCCACAGGGTGACCTGGTTGATCGGGCCCCGCGTGCTGATCTCCCGGTAGACGTCCGGTGGCTGGTAGGGGCAGGAGCGGCGCACCGGGAACGACGGTGCTTCGACGGAACTGGCGGACAACGCGGCCTCCCGGTCGGATTTCCCGGAACGGTTTTCCGGGGGAATTCTGGTTGCTCCGGCGCATGCTAGTTCCGCACCTCGGGCGCGGGCCACGGCAGTTCCGACCGGAATCAACGGCAATTCAATGGGCGTTTGTCGCCGGTTAAGCGGCGCATTCGCCGGGCGGCGGAGATCGGTTCAGCGGCCGCGCCGGGCCGGTTTAGCGCCGTTGCCTAGCGTGATCGGTGCGCCGTTCCGCCGGCGCCGTCCCGTCCCTGTGCTGAACGGAGTTGTGGCATGGCATCGATCTCCCTCCCCGGCCCGCTGGCCCCCGTCGCGGCGGCCCTGCGGGGCCGGCTGCTGGCCTGGCTGGCGGTGCCGCCGCTCGGCCCGACCGGGCCGAACCCGCCGGTCGGCGACCCCGCCAACCTGCTCCACCTCACCGACCTCGCCGAGACCCTGATCAGCTACGAGTCCACCAACTCCGACTTCAGCGGGGCCACCCCGACGCTGGACGACCTCGCCCACGTCCGCTACGAGCTGCGCGACCAGCAGGGCGCACTGGTCGGGACGACCAAGGGCATCGGGCGGATGCTGCGCAAGGGCCCGGAGGGCAACTTCCTGGGCTACTTCTCGGAGGAGATCCGGCTGATCGACGGCAACGTCATCCGCACCGGCGGCATCGTCGACGACGCCCGGCTGACCCTCGGCGAGCAGCAGACCATCAAGGCCGTCGCGGTGGCCGGCCCGCTGCGCGGGGCGACCGGGTTCCGCCAGTTCCGGCCGGTCGAGACCCACAAGGCGTACGCCTCGGCGATCGTCCTCTACCGCTGAGCACCTGCTGAGCACCTGCTGAACACCTCTGCGCCGGACCGCCGTTCGGCCCGACGCGCACTCCGACCCGGCTGGGAGCAGACCGCAGATGGACCCCGCAGAGATCCGCCTCCTGGCGGCCGGCACCGCGTTGCCGGGCCCGCCCATCGACAACGCCGCCCTGGGCCGCCGGTTCGGCATGGACGCGCTCTGGGAGCAGTGGGTGGACGCTTTCATCGGCACCCGCACCCGGTACCTCGCCCTCGACCTGGAGACCGGCGAGCAGCGCGACACCCTGGCCGACCTGGGCACCACCGCCGGCGGGCGCGCGCTCGCCGCGGCGGGCACCGACCCCGCCGACGTGGACCTCGTGGTGCTCGGCACCGCCACCCCGGACACCCTGATGCCCGCCACCGTCAACGTGATCGCCGACCGGCTCGGCATCGACGGCGTGGCCACCTACCAGCTGCAGTCCGGCTGCTCCGGCGCCGTCCAGGCGATCGACGTCGCCCGCCAACTGCTCTCCACCGGCCGGCACCGCACCGCCCTGGTGCTGGGCGGCGACGTCATCGCCAAGCACTACGACCTGACGGCCGACCTGCGCGCCGTCCCTCCGGCCGAACTGGTCAACTACGTGCTGTTCGGCGACGCCGCCGGGGCCGCCGTGCTGAGTGCCGACCCGGCCGCCGGGCCGACCGCCGTCCGGGCCTCCTTCGTCGAACTGGCCGGCCGGGGACGGGAACCGGGCCAGGTGCTGGAGTGGTTCGGCCCGGTCGACCGGCACAGCGGTCGGCCGACGGCCCGGGAGGACTACAAGGCTATCGAGGAGACCGTCCCGCTGTTCGCCGAGCAGATCCTGCACCGGCTGCTCGCCGAGGCCGGCTGGCAGGAGGGCGAGGTGACGCACCTGCTGCCGCCGCAGCTGTCCACCCGGATGACCAGCCGGATCGTCGAGCGCCTCGGGCTGAGCGGCGCCGAGGAGGTCAGCTGCGTCGGCGAGACCGCCAATACCGGGAACGCGCTGGTCTTCTTCCAGCTCGAACAGGTCCTGCCGAAGCTCTCCCCGGGTGACCGGGCCGCCGCGATCGCGGTCGAGTCCAGCAAGTGGATCAAGTCCGGGTTCGCCCTGGAACACGTCTGACCCCTCCCGGCCCCGCCCCGCCGCCGGGCCCGCCGTCACTCCGTCCGGCCCCGCCACACCTCGAACCATCGAAGGGCAGAGCACGCATGTCGAACGACGAGAAGCTCCGCGACTACCTCAAGCGGGTCAGCGCCAGCCTCCAGGACACCCGCCTGCGACTGGAAGAGGCCGAGGCCAGGTCCACGGAGCCGATCGCCGTCGTCGGGATGGCGTGCCGCTACCCGGGCGGGGTGGGCTCGCCGGAGGAGCTGTGGCGGCTGGTCGCCGAGGGCCGGGACGCGATCTCGGAGTTCCCGGCCGACCGGGGCTGGGACCTGGACGCGCTGTACGACCCGGACCCGGAGCGCACCGGCACCTCCTACACCCGGCACGGCGGCTTCCTGGCCGCGGCAGCCGGCTTCGACGGCGAGTTCTTCGGCATCAGCCCCCGCGAGAGCAGCACCATCGACCCCCAGCAGCGGCTGCTGCTGGAGACCACCTGGGAGGCGTTGGAGAGCGCTGGCCTGGACCCGGCCGCGCTGCGCGGGACCCCGGTCGGCGTCTTCACCGGGATCATGTACAACGACTACGGCTCGCGGCTCAACCCGCTGCCGGCCGCCGTCGAGGGACAGGTCGGCATCGGCAGTGCGCCGAGCGTGGCCTCGGGGCGGATCGCGTACACCTACGGCTTCGAGGGTCCGGCGGTGACGGTGGACACCGCGTGCTCCTCCTCCCTGGTCGCCCTGCACCTGGCCGCGCAGGCGCTGCGCTCGGGCGAGTGCACGCTGGCGCTCGCGGGCGGGGCCACCGTGATGGCCACCCCCAACACCTTCGTCGAGTTCAGCCGCCAGCGCGGGCTGTCGCCGGACGGCCGCTGCAAGGCGTTCTCGGCGGGCGCGGACGGCACCGGCTGGGGCGAGGGGGTGGCCCTGCTGCTCCTGGAACGGCTCTCCGACGCCCGGGCGAACGGCCACCCGGTGCTGGCGGTGGTGCGCGGCTCGGCCGTCAACCAGGACGGCACCAGCAGCCAGCTCTCCGCCCCGCACGGGCCTTCGCAGGAGCGGGTGATCCGGGCGGCGCTGGCGGCGGCCGGGCTGGGCGCCGCGGATGTGGACGCGGTGGAGGCGCACGGCACGGGGACGCGGCTCGGGGATCCGATCGAGGCGCAGGCGCTGCTGGCCACCTACGGTCAGGGTCGTGACGCCGAGCGGCCGTTGTGGCTGGGTTCGGTGAAGTCCAACATCGGGCACGCCCAGGCGGCGGCCGGGGTGGCGGGCGTGATCAAGATGGTGCAGGCGCTGCGGCACGGCGTGCTGCCCGCCACCCTGCACGTCGACGAGCCGACCGGGGAGGTGGACTGGTCCGTCGGCGGGGTGGAGCTGCTGCGCTCGCCGGTGGACTGGGCGCCGGGCGAGCGGCCGCGCCGGGCGGGGGTCTCCGCCTTCGGGATCAGCGGCACCAACGCGCACGTGATCCTGGAGGAGGCCCCGGCCGCCACCGGGCCTCAGGCGGAGCCGGTTCCTACGGTCGCCCCGGTGCTGCTCTCGGCGCGCTCGGAGACGGCGTTGGGCGCGGCGGCCGAGCGGCTCGCGGACTGGCTGGAGCACGGCGAGGGCGCGCAGGCCGGGCTCGCGGAGGTCGCGGCCTGGACGCTCACCCGCAGTGCCCGGCACCGCTTCGGGGCCGCCGTGGCCTCGCCGGACCGGGCTGAACTGATCGGCGGACTGCGGGCGTTGGCCGGGCGGTCGGCACACCCGGCGGTGGTGTCGGGTCGGGTGGCGTCCTCGCCGGGTCGGGTGGCGCTGGTGTTCCCAGGTCAGGGTTCGCAGTGGGTGGGGATGGGGGTGGCGCTGGCCGCGTCGTCTCCGGTGTTCGCCGCGTTGCTGGCCGACGCCGGCCGGGCGCTGGAGCCTTATGTGGATTGGGAGTTGGCGGAGGCGTTGCGGGATCCGGTCCTGTTGGAGCGGGTGGACGTGGTGCAGCCGGTGCTGTGGGCGGTGATGGTCTCGCTGGCGGGGCTGTGGCGCTCGTACGGGTTGCCGGTGGACGCGGTGGTGGGGCACTCGCAGGGCGAGATCGCGGCGGCGGCGGTGTCGGGGGCGTTGAGCCTGGAGGATGCTGCGGCCGTGGTGGCCCTGCGCAGCAAGGCGATTCGGGCGGTGGCGGGTGACGGTGGGATGGCATCGGTGCCGCTGCCGGTGGCGGAGGTGGAGTCCCTGATCGCCCGCTGGGAGGGTGCGTTGGAGGTCGCGGCGGTCAACGGGCCGTCCTCGACGGTGGTTTCCGGGACCGCGACGGCGATCGGCGAACTCGTGACCTGGGGTGAACAGCAGGAGGTACGGGTACGGCGCGTCCCGGTGGACTACGCCTCGCACTCCGCCCAGGTCGAACCCCTTGAGGCCGAACTCCTCGACCTGCTGGCACACATCAACCCCCAGCCCGCCGACATCCCGTTCTACTCCACCGTCACGGGAACCCTGTTGGACACCAGCGCCCTTGACGCCGGGTACTGGTTCCGCAACCTGCGCAGCCGGGTCCGCTTCGAGGACACCGTCCGCGCCCTGGCCGAGGACGGCTTCACCACCTTCGTGGAGGCCAGCGCCCACCCGGTGCTGACCGTCGGCATCCAGGAAACCCTGGCCGAACACCCGGACGCCCCGGACACCCTGGTCACCGGCAGCCTGCGCCGCAACCGCGAGGACGACCAACCGCTGCTCCAGGCCCTGGCCGCCGTCGAACTCCACGGCCACCGCCTCGACTGGCCCCTCACCACCCCCACCACCCCACCCGGCCTCCCCACCTACCCCTTCCAGCACCGTCGCCACTGGCTCGACGCCCCCACTCACGCGGGCGGCCCGGACGCGTCCGCCCACCCCCTGCTCGGCGCGAGTGTCGAACGCGCCGACGACGGCGGGCTGGTCCTCACCGGCCGCCTCTCCCCGCGCAGCCACCCCTGGTCGGCCGAGCACACCGTCGCCGGGACGGTCCTGTTCCCGGGGACGGGCTTCGCCGAACTCGCCCTGGCCGCCGCCGAGTCGGCAGGCTCCTCCGGGGTGGACGAACTCGTCCTGCTGGCGCCGCTGACCCTCGGCGGGGCGGTGCTCGACCTCCAGGTCCTCGTCCCGGCCGCCGACCGGGACGGCCGTCGGACCTTCGACGTCTACTCCCGCCCCGAGCACGGCGGCGCGGGCGACTGGACCCACCACGCGACCGGCACCCTGGCCGCCGAGCCGGCCGAACCGGCCACCCCCATCGAGGACTTCCCCACCGAGGACTTCCCCGCCGACTGGCCCCCGGCCGAGGCCGTCCCCCTCGAACTCGCCACCGCCGCAGCGCGGTTCGCCGCCGCCGAGGTCGGCTACGGCCCGACCTACCAGGGCCTGCGCGCCGCCTGGCAGCACGGCGACGTGCTCTACGCGACCGTCGAACTCCCCGAGCCCGCGCACCCCGACGCCGCCCGCTACGGCATCCACCCCGCCCTGCTGGACGCCGCCCTCCAGGCCGAGGCGGCGGCCGACGGCCCGGACCGCCCCGCCGAACTGCGGCTGCCGTTCGCCTGGAACGGCCTCGGCCTGCACGCGGTCGGCGCCACCGCGCTGCGGGTGCGGCTGGACCGCCTGGACCAGGACACCCTCCGCCTCCGGGCCGTCGACCCCGAGGGCGCCCCCGTCCTCACCGTCGACACCCTGGTGCTGCGCCCGGTCGCCGTCGACCGGCTGACCGCCCCCGCCCCCCGGGGCCCGGCCCGGCCCACCCGCACCCCGGCCCGCCGGGCCGCCGGGCGTACGGCGGGGGAGGGCGGTGCCGTCGAGCGCCTCCGCCGACTGTCCGGCGCCGAGCTGGAGCGGCAGCTGCGCGAGCTGGTGCGCGGAGAGGTCGCCGCCGTCCTCGGCTACGCCACCCCCGCCGAACTCGACCCCGACCGGGCCTTCCGCGACCTCGGCTTCGAGTCCCTCACGGCCGTCCAACTGCGTGACCGGATCGCCGCCGCCACCGGACTCAAGCTGCCGCCGACCCTGGTGTTCAACCACCCCAGCCCGCGCGCCCTCGCCGAGCACCTCGGCGACCTGCTGCGCCGCAGCGGCAGCGCACCGGTCACCGCGCCCGCCCGTACCCGGGCCGCCGCCGACGAACCGCTCGCGATCATCGGGATGGCGTGCCGCTACCCGGGCGGGGTGGGCTCGCCGGAGGAGCTGTGGCGGCTGGTCGCCGAGGGCCGGGAGACGGTCTCGGAGTTCCCGGCCGACCGGGGCTGGGACCTGGACGGGCTGTACGACCCGGACCCGGAGCGCACCGGCACCTCCTACACCCGGCACGGCGGCTTCCTGACCGGCGCGGCCGACTTCGACCCGGCGTTCTTCGGCATCAACCCGCGCGAGGCCGTCGCGATGGACCCGCAACAGCGCCTGCTGCTGGAGACCTCCTGGGAGGCGCTGGAGAGCGCCGGCCTGGACCCGGCGGCGCTGCGCGGGACCCCGGTCGGCGTCTTCACCGGCCTGATCTACACCGAGTACGGCGGCCGGGTGCGCGGCTCCGCCCCCGAGGCGGAGGGCTACCTCGGCACCGGCAGCGCGGGCAGCGTGGCCTCGGGGCGGATCGCGTACACCTACGGCTTCGAGGGTCCGGCGGTGACGGTGGACACCGCGTGCTCCTCCTCCCTGGTCGCCCTGCACCTCGCGGGCCAGGCGCTGCGCTCCGGCGAGTGCAGCCTCGCCCTGGTCGGCGGCGCCACCGTGATGTCCACCCCGGACACCCTGATCGAGTTCAGCCGCCAGCGCGGCCTGTCGCCGGACGGCCGCTGCCGGGCCTTCGCGGCCGCTGCCGACGGCACCGGCTTCTCCGAGGGCGTCGGGCTGCTGCTGGTCGAACGGCTCTCCGACGCCCGGGCGAACGGCCACCCGGTGCTGGCGGTGGTGCGCGGCACCGCCGTCAACCAGGACGGTGCCTCGAACGGCCTGACCGCCCCGCACGGGCCCTCGCAGGAGCGGGTGATCCGGGCGGCGCTGGCGGCGGCCGGGCTGGGCGCGGCGGATGTGGACGCGGTGGAGGCGCACGGCACGGGGACCCGGCTCGGGGATCCGATCGAGGCGCAGGCGCTGCTGGCCACCTACGGTCAGGACCGGCCCGCCGAGCGGCCCTTGTGGCTGGGGTCGGTGAAGTCCAACATCGGGCACGCCCAGGCGGCGGCCGGGGTGGCGGGCGTGATCAAGATGGTGCAGGCACTGCGGCACGGGGTGCTGCCGAGCACCTTGCACATCGACGAGCCGACCGGCGCCGTCGAATGGGGGAGCGGTGCGGTCGAGCTGCTGCGCTCGCCGGTGGACTGGGCGCCGGGCGAGCGGCCGCGCCGTGCGGGGGTCTCGGCCTTCGGGATGAGCGGCACCAATGCGCACGTGATCCTGGAGGAGGCCCCGGCCGCCACCGGGCCTCAGGTGGAGCCGGTTCCTACGGTCGCCCCGGTGCTGCTCTCGGCGCGCTCGGAGGCGGCGTTGGGTGCGGCGGCCGAGCGGCTGGCGGACTGGCTGGAGGGCCCGGGTGCCCGGGTCGGCCTGTCCGAGGTCGCGGCCTGGACGCTGACCCGCGGCGCCCGGCACGGGTACGGCGCCGCCGTCGCCTCGGGCGAGCGCGCCGAGGTGGTGGCCGCACTCCGTGCGCTGACCGACCATCCGGCGGTGGTGTCGGGTCGGGTGGCGTCCTCGCCGGGTCGAGTGGTGCTGGTGTTCCCGGGGCAGGGTTCGCAGTGGGTGGGAATGGGGGTGGCGCTGGCCGAGTCGTCTCCGGTGTTCGCCGCATTGCTGGCCGACGCCGGTCGGGCCCTGGAGCCCTATGTGGAGTGGGAGTTGGGGCAGGCGCTGCGGGATCCGGTCCTGTTGGAGCGGGTGGACGTGGTGCAGCCGGTGCTGTGGGCGGTGATGGTGTCGCTGGCGGGGCTGTGGCGTTCGTACGGGTTGCCGGTGGACGCGGTGGTGGGTCATTCGCAGGGCGAGATCGCGGCGGCGGCGGTGTCGGGGGCGTTGAGCCTGGAGGACGCTGCGGCCGTGGTGGCCTTGCGCAGCAAGGCGATTCGGGTGGTGGCGGGTGACGGCGGGATGGCGTCGGTGCCGCTGCCGGTGGCGGAGGTGGAGGCGCTGATCGCCCGCTGGGACGGTGCGTTGGAGGTCGCGGCGGTCAACGGGCCTTCCTCGACGGTGGTTTCCGGGACCGCGACGGCGATCGGCGAGCTGGTGACCTGGGGCGAGGAGCAGGACGTACGGGTGCGGCGGGTCCCGGTGGACTACGCCTCGCACTCCTCCCAGGTCGATCCCCTGCGCACCGAACTCTTCGACCTGCTGGCACACATCAACCCCCAGCCGTCGGAGATCCCGTTCTACTCGACCGTCACGGCCGGGCCGCTGGACACTGCGGAGCTGGACGCCGGGTACTGGTTCCGCAACCTGCGCAGCCGGGTCCGCTTCGAGGACACCGTCCGCACCCTGGCCGCCGAGGGCTTCACGACCTTCGTGGAGGCCAGCGCCCACCCCGTGCTGACCGTCGGCATCCAGGAGACCCTGACGGAACACCCGGACGCCCTGGAGACTCTGGTCACCGGCACCCTGCGCCGCAACCGCGAGGACGATCAGCCGCTGCTCCAGGCCCTGGCCGCCGTCGAACTCCACGGCCACCGCCTCAGCTGGCCCCTCACCACCCCCACCACCCCGCCCGGCCTCCCCACCTACCCCTTCCAGCACGAGCACTACTGGCTCGACCCCGCCCCGGACATCAGCGACCCGGGCCACCTCGGCCTCCAGAGCGCCGACCACCCACTGCTGGGCGCCACCACCGACCTGCCGGACGGCACCGCGCTCTACACCAGCCGGATCTCCACCGGCACCCACGCCTGGCTGCTCGACCACGCCGTCACCGGCACCCCGCTGCTGCCCGCGACCGCGCTGGTCGAACTCGCCCTGCACGCCGGC
Organism: Kitasatospora sp. NPDC059146; assembly: GCF_042786665.1. Taxonomy (NCBI): domain Bacteria; kingdom Bacillati; phylum Actinomycetota; class Actinomycetes; order Kitasatosporales; family Streptomycetaceae; genus Kitasatospora; species Kitasatospora sp. NPDC059146. The sequence goes on from NZ_JBHZCY010000057.1 coordinate 29,295, forward strand.
CACCGGGCCGCCGTCCCGGCCCTGGCCGAACTGACCCTGGAGGCACCGCTGTTGCTCGACGACGGCGCCGTGCACCTGCAGACCACCGTCCAACCGCCGGACACCGACGGCGCCCGTGCGCTCGCCGTCCACTCCCGCCCGGCGGCCGCCGGCCCGCAGGAGCCGTGGACCAGGCACGCCACCGCCCTGCTCCTCCCGGACCACCCGTCCGCCGCCGCCCCCGCGGACCGGCCCGAGGACCGGCCCGCGGCCTGGCCCCCGCCCGGCGCCACCCCCGTGAACCCGGCCGACCTCTACCCCGGCCTCGCCGACCGCGGCTACGACTACGGCCCGGCCTTCCAGGGCGTCCGCGCCCTGTGGCGCGCCGGTGATGCCGTCTACGCGGAGGTCCGACTCCCCGAGCCCGCGCACCCGGACGCCGCCCGCTACGGCATCCACCCCGCCCTGCTGGACGCCGCCCTGCACCCGCTCGCCGCCGGCCTCACCGCCCCCGCGAACGGCACTCGCGAGGAGAGCGACCCCGAGGACGCCGACCGGGGAACGGCACTCCCCTTCGCCTGGACCGGCGTCACCCTCGCCGCCACGGCCGCCACCACCCTGCGGGTCCGGCTGACCCGGCACGGCGCCGACTCGGTCGCGCTGACCGCCACCGACCCGCTCGGCGGGCCGGTGCTCACCGCCGAGCGGATCGCCCTGCGCCCGCTCGCCCCGGGCGCCCTCGCCGCCGCCCGGCCGGTCGGGCGGGCCGACGGCCTGTACCACCTGGACTGGACGCCCGTGCCCCCGTCGGCGGCCGTCCCCGCCGACCGGGCGGTGGTCGAACTGCCCGAGCACCACCTCTCCGCCGACCCCACCGACCCCACCGACCCGGCAGAACTCCCCGACCCCGCAAGCCTGTTCGCCACCGACCCGCCCGCCCTCGCCGTCCTCCCGCTCACCCTCCCCGAGCCGACGGCCCCGAACCCGAACCAGGACCAGGACCCCGCCGCCGCCACCGCCGCCCTGCTCGGCTTCGTCCAGCGCTGGCTCGCCCAGGACCACCTGGCCGACACCCGGCTCGCCGTGCTGACCCGCGACGCCCAGCACACCGGCCCCGCCGACCGCCCGGTCCGGCCGGTCGCGGCCGCCCTCTGGGGCCTGCTGCGCAGCGCCCAGACCGAGCACCCCGGCCGGTTCCGCCTGCTGGACACCGACGGGCACCCCGACTCCCGGGCGGCGCTGGGCACCGCCCTCGCCCGGGACGAGCCCCAACTCGCCCTGCGCCGGGGCGCGCTGCTCGCCCCGGCGGTCGTCCCGCTGCCCGCCCGGCCCGAGCTCACCGCCCCCGGGGACGGCCCCTGGCGGCTCGCCCCCACCGGGGACACCCTGGACGCGCTGGCCCTGCTCCCCGCCCCGGACGCCGCCCGCCCGCTCGCCCCCGGCGAGGTGCGGATCGCCGTACGGGCCGCCGGACTGAACTTCCGTGACGTGCTGATCACCCTCGGCGTCTACCCGGACCGCGCCCTGCTCGGCACCGAGGCGGCCGGCGTGGTCACCGAGGTCGGCCCGGGCGTGACCGGCCTGGCGCCCGGCGACCGGGTCACCGGCCTGGTGTCCGGGGGCATCGGCCCGGTCGCGGTCACCGACCACCGGCTGCTGGCCCGCGTCCCGGCCGGCTGGAGTTTCGCCCAGGCCGCCGCCGTCCCCGCCGCCTACCTGACCGCCCACTACGCCCTGGTCGACCTGGCCGGGCTCCGCGCGGGCGAGCGGCTGCTGGTGCACTCGGCGGCCGGCGGCGTCGGCATCGCCGCCGTCCAGCTCGCCGCCCACCTGGGCGCCGAGGTGTACGGGACAGCCGGGCCCGGCAAGTGGGACACCCTGGCGGCGCTGGGCGTCGACCCGGCCCGCACCGCCTCCTCCCGCACCCTCGACTTCGAGGGGCTCTTCCTCGCCGGGACGGACGGCGCCGGGGTGGACGTGGTGCTGAACTCCTTCACCGGGGACTTCGTCGACGCCTCGCTGCGGCTGCTGCCGCGCGGCGGCCGCTTCGTCGAGATGGGCAAGGCCGACCTGCGCGACGCCGACCGGATCGCCGAGCAGTACCCGGGCGTGCGCTACCGCTCCTTCGACCTGCTGGAGGCCGGTCCGCAGCGGATCGGCGAGCTGCTGACCGAGCTGCTGGCGCTGTTCGAGCGCGGGGTGCTGACCCTGCCGCCGATCACCGCCTGGCCGGTCGCCCGGGCCGGGGAGGCGCTGCGCCACCTCGGCCAGGCCCGGCACACCGGCAAGGTCGTGGTGACCGTCCCCGCGCCGCTCGACCCGGCCGGCACCGTGCTGGTCACCGGCGGCACCGGCACCCTCGGCGCGCTGACGGCCCGGCACCTGGTGACCGAGCACGGCGCCCGGCACCTGCTGCTGGCGGGCCGGCGCGGCCCCGAGGCGGCGGGCGCCGCTGAACTGGCCGCCGAACTCGGTGGCCTCGGCGCCGAGGTGACCGTCGCCGCGGTGGACGTCGCCGACCGGGCGGCGCTGGCCGCGCTGCTCGACTCCGTCCCCGCCGAGCACCCGCTGACGCTGGTGGTGCACGCCGCCGGCGCCCTCGCGGACGGCGTTCTGGAGGCCCTCGACCCGGCCGCGCTGGAGGCCGTGTTGGCCCCCAAGGCCCGGGCCGCCCGCCACCTGGACGAGCTGACCCGGCACGCCGACCTCGCCGACCTGGTGCTGTTCTCCTCCGTCTCCGGGGTGCTCGGGGGCGGCGGACAGGCCAACTACGCGGCGGCCAACGCCTACCTGGACGGCCTCGCGCACCGCCGCGCCGCCGAGGGCCTGCCCGCGACCTCGCTCGCCTGGGGCCTGTGGCAGCGGGCCAGCGGACTGACCGGCCGGCTCACCGACGGCGACCGGGCCCGACTGGCCCGGGGCGGCCTGGTGCCGCTCACCGACCGGGAGGGCCTCGCCCTGCTGGACGCGGCCCGCGCCACCGGCCGGGCGGCCGTCGTCACCACCCGCTTCGACCTGCGGGCGGGCCGGGCCGCCGGGACCGTACCCGCGCTGCTGCGCTCGCTGGCGGGCGCCCCCGCCCGGCGCAGCGCCGCCGGCGCGCCCGCCGCCGGAGGCCCGGCCCCGCTGTCGGACCGGCTCGCCGGCCTGGACCCGGCCGGGCGGGCCGAGGCCCTGCTCGACCTGGTGCTCGGCCAGGCCGCCGCCGTCCTGGGCCACGGCGGGGCCGGAACTGTCGCTGCCGGAACCGTCGCCGCCGACCAGGCCTTCAAGGAGATCGGCTTCGACTCGCTCACCGCCGTCGAACTGCGCAACCGCCTGGGGGCGGCCACCGGCCTGCGGCTGGCCCCGACCACGGTGTTCGACCATCCGACCCCGTCGGCGCTGGCCGCCCACCTGCACCGGGCCCTGGCCCCCGAGGACGAGGCCGCGCCGGACCCGTTCCTGCGCGAGCTCGACCGGCTGGAGTCCCTGCTGCCCGCGCTGGCCGCCGCGGACGGCGTCCGGGGAGCGGTCGGCCGGAGGCTGCGCGAGCTGCTCTGGCGCCTGGACGACACCCCGGCCGAAGGCGACGGCGAGGGCGAGCGCGCCGAGGACCTCGCGACGGCCAGCGACGAGGAACTGTTCGCCGCGCTCGACGACGAACTCAACCATCCCGGAACGGAGGTCTGAGATGCCCGGGACGACCGAACCCGCCGCCACCTCCGGCGGCGCCCCCACCGCCACCCCCGGCGGCACCGAGGAACGGCTGCGCGACTACCTGCGCCGCGCGACCGCCGACCTGCGCCAGGCCAGGCGCCGGATCGAGGCCCTGGAGGAGCGCGCGCACGAGCCGGTCGCGATCGTCGGCATGGCCTGCCGGCTGCCCGGCGGCGTGCGCACCCCCGAGGACCTGTGGCGGCTGCTCGCCGAACGCCGGGACGCCATCGGCGACTTCCCCGCCGACCGCGGCTGGGACCTCGACGCGCTGTTCGACGAGGACCCGGCCACCCCCGGCACCTCCTACGCCCGCCAGGGCGGCTTCCTGGACGGCGCCGGCGAGTTCGACGCCGCCTTCTTCGGCCTCGGCCCGCGCGAGGCGCTCGCCATGGACCCCCAGCAGCGGCTGCTGCTGGAGACCGCCTGGCGGACCTTCGAGTCCGCCGCCCTCGACCCGGCCGCCCTGCGCGGCAGCCGGACCGGCGTGTACGTCGGCATGATCGGCCAGGACTACGCCCCGCGCCCGCACGAGGTGGCCGGCGAACTCGACGGCCACTTCATGACCGGCAACGCCGGGTCCGTCGCCTCCGGCCGGCTCGCCTACCACTTCGGCCTGCACGGACCGGCCCTGACCGTCGACACCGCCTGCTCCTCCTCGCTGGTGGCGCTGCACCTGGCGGCCCGCTCGCTGCGCTCGCGCGAGAGCGACCTCGCCCTGGCCGGCGGGGCCTGCGTGCTGGCCCACCCGAGGGTGTTCCTGGAGTTCAGCCGCCAGCGCGGGCTGGCCCCGGACGGGCGGTGCAAGGCCTTCGCGGCGGGCGCCGACGGCACCGGGCTCGCCGAGGGCGTCGGCCTGCTGCTCCTGGAGCGCCTGTCCGACGCCCGCGCCAACGGCCACCGGGTGCTGGCCGTGCTGCGCGGTTCGGCCGTCAACCAGGACGGCCCGAGCAACGGGCTCACCGCTCCCAGCGGGCCGGCCCAGGAGGCCGTCGTCCGGGAGGCGCTGGCCGACGCCCGGCTCACCCCCGACCAGGTCGACGCGGTCGAGGCGCACGGCACCGGCACCACGCTCGGCGACCCGATCGAGGCCCGCGCCCTGCTCGCGGTGTACGGCCGCGCCGAGCGCGAACGCCCGCTGCGGCTCGGCTCGTTGAAGTCCAACATCGGTCACACCCAGGCCGCCGCCGGAGCCGCCGGGGTGATCAAGCTGATCCTCTCCCTGCGGCACGACACCCTGCCCGCCAGCCTCCACCTGGACACGCCCACCCCGCACGTCGACTGGTCGGAAGGCGCCGTCGAACTGCTCGCCGAGGCCGCGCCCTGGCCGCGCGGGGAGCGCCCGCGCCGGGCCGCCGTGTCCTCCTTCGGGATCAGCGGCACCAACGCCCACCTGATCCTGGAGGAGGCCCCCGAGCCGCCGCCCGCCGAACCCGGTCCCGAACCCGGCGCCGGCCCCGCCGACCGGCCCTGGCTGCTCACCGCCCGCACCCCCGAGGCGCTGCGCGACCACGCGCTGGCGCTGGCCGCGCACGCCGAGGCCGGCGCCGTGGACGGTATCGGGAACGGCGCCGCGGACCGTGCCCGGGACACCGCCCACTGGCTCGGCCACGGCCGGGCGCGGTTCCCGCACCGGGCCGCCGTGCTGACCGACCGCCCGGCGGAGATCGCCCCGGCCCTGCGCGCCCTGGCGGCCGGCGGCACCCACCCCGCCCTGGTGCGCGGCACCGCCGTCGCCGCCCCCAGGGCCGCCTGGACCTTCACCGGCCAGGGCTCCCAGCAGCCCGGCATGGGGCGTGAACTCCACGCCGAGCACCAGGAGTTCGCCAAGGCGCTGGACGAGGTGTGCGACGCCCTCGACCCCCACCTGGACCGCCCGCTGCGGGACGTGATGTTCGCCGAACCGGGCTCCGCCGCCTCCGCACTGCTGGACCGCACCCGGTACACCCAGCCGGCCCTGTTCGCCCACCAGACCGCGCTGGCCCGACTGCTGGGCACCCGGCTGCCCCCACCGGTCGCGGTGCTCGGCCACTCGATCGGCGAACTGTCCGCCGCCCACCTGGCCGGGGTGTTCGACCTGGAGTCGGCGGCCGCGCTGGTCGCCGCCCGGGCCCGGCTGATGGACGAACTGCCCGCCGGCGCGGGCGCGATGCTCTCCGTCCAGGCCCCCGAGGAGCGGCTCACCGCACTGCTCGCACCGTACGGGCAGGCGCTCGGCCTGGCCGCCGTCAACGGACCGGCCTCCACGGTGGTCTCCGGCGACGCCGACGCGATCGCCCGGCTCGACCGCGAGCTCACCGGCCTCGGCCTGCGCACCCGCCGGCTGCGGGTCTCGCACGCCTTCCACTCCGCCCAGCTGGACCCGGTGCTGGAACGCTTCCACGCCGAGGCGCGGCGGATCGGCTACCGCGCCCCGAGCCTGCCGGTGATCAGCAACCTCACCGGCGAGACCGCCGACCCCGAGCGGATCGCGAGCCCCCGCTACTGGACCGAGCAGATCCGCGCCACCGTCCGCTTCGAGCAGGGCGTGCGCACCCTGCGCGAGCGGTACGGCGTCACCGCCTACCTGGAACTCGGCCCGCACAGCACGCTCGCCGCGCTGACCGCCGCGATCCACCCGGAGGCCGTCCAACTGCCCGTGCAGCTGCGCGAACGGCCCCCGTCGAGGGCGCTCGCCGCCGCGCTGGCCGGGGCCGAGGTGCACGGGCTGCCGGTCGGCGGGCCGAGCGGGCCGGCGCCCGCCGCCGACCCTGACACCGTGCCCGGCCACCCCTTCGCCCCGACGGTCCACTGGCTGGCCACCCCCGGCCCCTCCGGCGCCGGCCGCGAACCCGCGCCGCTGCCCGGGGCCACCACCGCGGAACGGGAGCCCGCCGAGGACCCGGCCGCCCTGCTGCGGCGCTGGGCGGACGCCGGGCCCGGGCACCGCACCGCCCTGCTGCTCGCCCTGGTCAGGGAACAGGTCGCCGAGGCCCTCGGCTACGCCGACCCGGCCCGGATCGGCGAGCGGGAGCGCTTCCAGGACCTCGGCTTCTCCTCCTTCACCGTCCTGGACCTGCGCAACCGGCTCGTCGCCGCGACCGGGCTCGCGCTCCCCCCGGTGGTCGCCTTCGACCACCCCACGCCGGTCGAACTGACCGCCCACCTCGACCACCTGCTGGCCGAGTCCGTCCTGCCCGCCGCCTGAGGCACCGAGCCCGTCCACCCCCCACCGAACGACCAAGCCCGCCGAACCTTCCAGAGGAGCGAACCCCGGTCATGCGCGTCGGAATCACCTACCTCAGCATCTCCCCGTCGGTCGACCGGTCGTCCGCCCGGCAGAAGTACCTGGACTTCGCCCGGCAGGTCGAATGGGCCAACGACCGGGGCTTCTCCGGCATCTGGATCACCGAGCACCACTTCTCCGGCTACAGCCTCAGCTCCTCCCCGCTGCTGCTGCTCGGCCAGGCCGCCGCGCTCGCCCCCGACCTGCGGATCGGCACCGGCATCCTGGTGCTGCCGCTGTGGGACCCGGTCCGCCTGGTCGCCGACGTCAACACCCTGGACCAGCTGTCCGGCGGCCGCCTGGACCTCGGCATCGGCCGCGGCTACCAGCCGCACGAGTTCCTCGGCTTCGGCCGCGACCTCGACCGGAGCCGGGCCGCCTTCGAGGAGTCCGCCGACCTGGTGCTGCGGCTGCTCACCGAGACCGAGGTCACCCACAAGGGCGAGTTCCACCGCATCGACGCCCCGGTGACCGTCCTGCCGCCCTCCCACCAGGCCCCGCACCCGCCGGTGTGGGCCGCCGCGGTGTCGCCCGAGTCCACCCGCTTCGCCGTCCGGCGCGGCTTCCACCTGCTCGGCCTCGCCCTGTCGACCCCGGCCGAACTCGCGGCCCAGTGGCGGACGGTGGCCACCCTGGCGGCCGAGGAGGGGGTCGCGGCGGAGGGCCTGGAGTACGCCGTCAACCGCTTCGTCCACGTCGGCACCGACCCGGCCGGGCGCCGGGCCGCGGCCCGCGAGGTCGCCCGGCAGATCCAGACCTCCCGCGCCCTGGCCGAGGGCGCCTACCCGACCGGGGGCCGGCCACCGGTCCCGGCCGCCGTCGACCCGGCCGACGAGGAACTCGCCTACCAGCGGCTGTTGGCCGGCTCGCCCGAGCAGATCGTCGAGCAGATCGCCGAACTCGCCGCCGCCGGCGTCACCCGGGTCAACGCCGCCTTCGAGTACGGCACCCTGCCCGCAGAGACGGCCTTCGCCGCGCTGCGCACCTTCGCCGCCGAGGTGCTCCCGGCCCTGCGGGAGCTGCCCGTACGGCTCTGAACCCCCGCCCCGCAGCCCCACCCCCCAGCCCCCACACGCCGCAGGGGTGGGACACCGGCCGGTGTCCCACCCCTGCGGCACGTCCGGCGGTCAGGAGCTCAGGAGGCCAGGCCCGCGAGCTCGGCCAGCCGGGTGTAGGACTCCCGGCGGTCCGCCGGGTCGTAGGTGTTCGCCACCACCATCACCTCGTCCGCGCCCGACTCGGCCACGAAGGCCTTCAACTTCGCCGCCACCGTGTCCGGCCCGCCGACCACCTCCGAGCGCAGGTCGTTCAGCGGCGGGGTGCGCTGCGCGGCCTGCTCGGCCGGGGACGGCCGGTGGCCCAGGGCCTCCTCGACGGACAGCAGCGGCGCGGAGCGGCCCACCGCGTGCTGGGCCAGCGCGAGCCGCCACGGGGTGGCCAGCTCCTCGGCGTGCCGGTCGTCCCGGCCCACCACCACGGTCAGGGTCAGGACGGCCCACGGCCGCGCGCCCTCGCGGGCCGGCCGGAACTGCTCCCGGTAGCGGCGCAGCGCCGTGAAGGCGTTGGCGGGGTCCTGGTAGGCCGCCAGGTACGCGTAGCCCAGGCCCAGCCGGGCCGCGGTGCCCGCCGAGGCGGGGCTGCCGCCGAGCAGGAACACCTCGGGCAGCGGCGCGTCGGTCGGCACGGCCCGGACGGCGGCGAGCTCGTGCCCGTCCGGCAGGGCGGTGTGCCCGCCGAAGGCCAGCAGCTGCGCCAGCTGGCCGTTGAAGACGTCCGGGGCGAGCGAGGAGCGCTGCAGCAGGGCGGCGGTCGGCCCGTGCCCGGTGCCGGTGGAGCGGCCGATGCCGAGGTCGATCCGGCCCGGGTGCAGCGCCTCCAGGGTGCGGAACTGCTCGGCGACGTGCAGCGGCGAGTGGTTGGGCAGCAGCATCCCGCCGGCGCCGATCCGCAGCCGGGTGGTGCGGGCGGCCAGGTGGGCGATGACGATCTCGGGCGCCGAGATGCCCACCGCCGCCTCGGCGTGGTGCTCGGCGACCCAGTACCGGCTGAATCCCAACGCCTCGACGTGCCGGGCGAGTCGGACGGCCTCGTCGAGCAGCTCGGAGGTGCCGGTGCCGGCCCGTCGGGGGCCCTGGTCGAGGACGGAGAACGCGGTCATGCCTGTTTCCTCAGGAGTCGGCCCCCGGTGCGCCGGGGGCGGGTGGACCGGGTCCGGGCGGCGGTGGTCACACGCCGGCCGGGGCGGGGGTCGGGTACGGGTGCGGCAGTCCGTAGTGCTCGCGCAGCGTGCTGCCCCGGTAGGAGGAGCGGTAGACGCCGCGCTTCTGCAGGATCGGCACCACCAGGTCGACGAAGGCCGGCAGTCCGTCGGCGAAGACGTCCGGCATCAGGGTGAAGCCGTCCGCGGCGCCCGAGACGAACCACTCCTCGGCGACGTCGGCGACCTGCTCGGGCGTGCCGATCGCCTCGATGTGCGCCCCGCGCCAGGGGGCGTGGCCGGCCAGCTCGTCGAGCCGGCGCAGCCGGGCCAGCGCCTCGCGCCGGCTGTCGGCGACGGTGGTCATCAGCCCGGGCAGGATCTTGACCGACCGGGGGTCGCGGCCGTGCCGTTCGGCCCGGGCCCGGACGTCGGCGGCGTAGGCGTGCGCGACGTCCGGGGTCTTGGCCCCGGAGAACACCACGTCGGCCGTCCGCCCGGCCAGTTCGCGCCCCGGCTCGGAGGCGCCCGCCTGCACCACCAGCGGGTGGCCCTGGGCGGAGGGCGGCAGCGGCAGCGGCCCGCGGACGCTGAAGTGCTCGCCCTGGTGGGAGATCGGCCGCAGCCGCCCCGGGTCGGTGAACCGCCCGGTGCGCACGTCCGCGACCAGCGCCTCCGGCTCCCAGCTGCGCCACAGCGCCTTGACGATGTCCACGAACTCCTCGGCGCGCGCGTACCGGTCGGTGCGCGGGGCCAGGCCGCTGCCGCCGAAGTTGGCCGCCACCTGGGGGATGTAGGTGGTGACGGCGTTCCAGCCGGCCCGCCCGCCGCTGAGCACGTCCAGCGACTTGAACCGGCGGGCGATATTGTAGGGCTCGTTGGAGGTGGTGGAGGCGGTGGCGATCAGTCCGATCCGGGAGGTGGCGGCGGCGATCGCGGTGAGGATCAGCGTCGGCTCGTGGTAGTACGCGCCGTGCGGGCTGGTCTGGATGTCGGAGAAGACCCCGGGGGTGTCGGAGAGGAAGACCGCGTCCATCAGCCCGCGTTCGGCGGTCCGGGCGGCGTCCACCCAGGTCTCCACCCGGGCGAAGCCGTACGGGTCGGAGCCGGGTTCGCGCCAGGCGGCGGGGTGCACGCCCATGGCGCCGCCGACCATGTGCAGGTTGAGGTGGAGCTCGCGTTCGGTGCTCATCGGGCCTTCCCGGGGTTCGGGCCGTCCAGGTGGGGGACGGCGTCCAGCAGTTGGCGGGTGTAGGGGTGGCGCGGCGCGGTCAGGACCTCGGCGACGTCCCCGGACTCGACGACCTCGCCGTCCTTCATCACCAGCACTTCGTCGGCGACGTGGCGCACCACGCCGAGGTCGTGCGAGACGAACACGTAGGCCACGCCGAGTTCGGCCCGCAGCTCGGCCAGCAGGTCGAGGACCTGGGCCTGGACGGAGACGTCCAGCGCCGCCACCGGCTCGTCGAGCACGACGATCCGCGGGCGCGGTGCCAGCGCCCGGGCGATCGCGACCCGTTGGCGCTGTCCGCCGGACAGTTCGCGCGGACGGCGGTGCAGCAGTTCCGGGCCCAGCCCGACCTGGGCCATCAGCTCGGCGACCCGGCCGGCCCGGGCCCGCCGGGGCACCCCGGTGGCGGCCAGCGGCTCGGCGATGATCCGGGCGACGGGGTAGCGCGGGTCGAAGCTGCTGAGCGGGTCCTGGTGGACGACCTGGATCCGCCGGTGCAGGGCGCGCCGCCGGGCGCCGCGCAGGCCCTGCCAGGACTGCCCGTCCACCTCGACGCTCCCGGTGTCCGGCGCGGCCAGGCCCAGCAGCAGGCGCCCGGTGGTGCTCTTGCCGGAGCCGGACTCGCCGACGATGCCGAGCGTGTGGCCCTCCCGCAGGGTCAGCGAGACGTCCCGGACGGCGGCCACCGGGGCGTGCCCCGGGACGGCGAAGGACTTGCCGAGGCCCTCGGCGCGCAGCACCACCCGCTTCCCGGTGCGCGGCCGGGGCAGTTCGGCGCCCGCCCGCGGCCCGGACAGCCGGGTGCCGCGCGCCCCCGGCCGGGGCACGGCCGCGAGCAGCTGCCGGGTGTACGGGTGCCGGGGCTCGGCCAGCACCTCGGCGGTGGGGCCCTGTTCGACCACCTCGCCGTCCTTCATCACCAGCACCCGGTCGGCGACCCGCGCCACCACCGCCAGGTCGTGGCTGATCAGCAGCAGCGCCCGGCCGGCCCGGCGCCGCTCGGCGAGCAGTTCGAGGATCTGCGCCTGGACGGTGACGTCCAGGGCGGTGGTGGGCTCGTCGGCGATCAGCAGCGCCGGGTCGGCGGCGAGCGCGGAGGCGATCAGGGCGCGCTGGCGCAGCCCGCCGGACAGCTGGTGCGGGAACTGCCGGGCCCGCAGCCGCGGTTCGGGCACCCCCGCCTCGGCGAGCAGGGCCAGGACCCGCGCGGGCACCTCGGCGCGCGGCACGGTGCGGTGGGCGCGCAGCGCCTCGGCGATCTCGTCGCCGACCCGGCGCAGCGGGTCGAGCGAGACCAGCGCGTCCTGGAGCACGAAGCCGATCCGGCGTCCGCGCAGCGGCCGCCACTGCCGGTCGGTCAGCGCGCCCGCGTCGCGCCCGTCGATCCGGAACAGCTCGGCGGTGGTGCGCGCCCCCGGCCCGGTCAGCCCGACCAGGGCGCGCGCGGTGACGCTCTTGCCGGAGCCGGACTCGCCGACCAGGGCGACGCTCTCGCCGGCGCCGACGGTCAGCGACAGGCCGCGTACGGCGGTGACCGGGCCGCGCCGGCCGGGGAAGGCGACCTGGAGGCCGCGCACCTCGACCACCGGCGGCGCGGGCTCGGTCCGCGGGTGCGCGGGCTCGGACCGGGTCTCGGTGCTCATCGCGCCACCCGCCCCTCGGCCCGGTCCTGGAGCCACTGCCCGACGGCCGAGACGGCCAGCACCGTGAGGGTGATCGCCGCCCCGGGGAAGACCGCCGTCCACCAGGCGACCTGGACGTAGTCGCCGCTGCCCGCGAGCATCGCGCCCCACTCGGCGGTGGGCGGCTGCGGGCCCAGCCCGAGGAAGCTGAGCGCCGAGCCGGTGACGATCATGCCGCCGACGCCGACGGTGGCCAGCGCCAGCAGCGGCCCGACGGCGTTCGGCACGACGTGCCGCAGGACCACCTGGAGCCGCGACCAGCCGAGCACGGTGGCCGCCTCGACGTAGCCGGTGCCGCGCACCCGCAGCACCTCGGCGCGCACCAGCCGGGCGTACCCGGGCAGGGTGACCAGGGCGAGCCCGGCCACCAGGTTCCCGGTGCCGGTGCCCAGCACCGCGACGACCAGCAGCACCAGCAGCACGCCCGGGACGGACAGCAGCACGTCCAGCAGCAGGCCGGCGATCCGGTCGACGGCCCGTCCGCCCTGGGCGGCCAGCACGCCCACCAGGGTGCCGGCCGCCAGCGCCAGGGCGGAGGCGGCCAGGCCGATCAGCAGCGAGGGCCGGGCGCCGTGCACGACGCGGGAGTAGACGTCGCGTCCGTTCTCGTCGGTGCCCATCCAGTGCGCGGACCCGGGCGGCAGCAGGGTGTCGGCGGGGTTGGCGGCGTCCGGCCCGGCGCCGCCGAACAGGCCCGGCGCGAGCGCGGCCAGCAGCAGGAGGACGCAGACCGCGAGCCCCAGCGCGACGCCGGGGCGGATGCGGGGGATGACCACGGGGTTTCCTCCTCAGCTCTCGCTGGTGCGCAGCCGCGGGTCGACCAGCCGGTAGGACAGGTCGACGGCGGTGTTGACGACGGTGTAGACCAGCCCCGCGACCAGCACGATGCCGATGACCAGCGGCAGGTCCTTGTTGCGGACGGCGGTGACGGCGAGCGTGCCCAGCCCCTGCCGGGAGAAGACCGACTCGACCACCACCGCGCCGCCGATCAGCGAGCCGGTCAGCCAGCCGACCAGGGTGGTGACCGGCAGCAGGCCGTGCCGCAGCGCGTGCCGCAGCCGGACGGCGGCCTCGCCGAGGCCCCGGGCCCGGGCGGTGGTGACGAAGGGTTCGTCCAGGGTCCGTTCCAGGCCGCGGCGCAGCACCCGGGTGATCACGGCGGCGGGTCCGGCGGCCAGTGCCAGGGCGGGCAGCACGAGCCCGTCCAGCCCCGGCGCGCCCAGCGCGGGGAACCAGCGCAGCCGGAAGGAGAACAGGGCGAGCAGCAGGGTGCCGAGCCAGAACGCGGGCACGGCCACGCCCAGGCCCTCCAGCAGGGCGACGGGGGTGCGCACCCAGCGCGGCCGGCCGGCCGTCAGCAGGGCCGCCGGGACGGCCAGCGCGATGGTCACCAGCACGGTGGCGCCGAGCAGTTGGAGGGTCGGGCCGAGTTGCTGGCCGATCGCGGTGCGCACCGGCAGGTGGAGTACGTAGGAGTCGCCGAGGTCGCCGCGCAGCACATGGCCGAGGAAGGTCAGGTACTGCACCGGCAGCGGCCGGTCGAGCCCGTACTCCCGGGTGATCTCCTCGCGCAGCCCGTCGCCGGTGCCGCGCAGGCCGGTGAGCAGGTCGACCGGGTCGCCGGAGGTGAGGTGCAGGGCGAGGAAGGCGAGCGTCACCGCGCCCCAGAGCACCAGGACGGCGCTGCCGAGTCGGCGCAGGGCTGCGCCGCCGAGGCGGTTCAGCGCGGCGCCGCCGGGGCGGCGGTCCGCCACGGCGCCGGTCACCGGGCGAGCCAGGCGTCGGCGAAGTTCGGGAAGCTCTGCTGCTCGAAGACGACGCCCCGCACCCGGGCGGAGGTGCCCAGCACGTAGGCGTTGCTGAACACCGGCAGGATCGCCGCGTCCTGGCTCACCTTCTGCTGGACGGCGGCGTAGAGGGTCTTCTGCCGCTGCACGTCGGTGGTCGCGAGCGCGTCGGCGAGCTGGGCGTCGACCTGGTCGTCGTGGTAGCGGGCGGCGTTGTTGTCGATCTTGGCGGTGGGGATGTGGGCGCTGCCGAAGACCAGCCGCAGCGCGTCCGGGGAGGAGTTGTTGGCGCTGCTGTTGAGCAGGTCGTAGTCCCCGGCCAGGACGCGCTTGACGTAGGTGCCGGTGTCCAGGTTCTGGTTGCGGATCTCGATCCCGAGGTCCTTCGCGGCGGCCTGGATCTGGGTGGCCAGGGCGGTGTACTGGCCGAAGTACTCGCCGATGTACAGGAAGTCCAGGCTCAGCCGCTTCCCGTCCCTGGTGCGGTAGCCCTCGCCGTCGCGCGCCGTCCAGCCGGCCTCGTCCAGCAGCTTCCCGGCGGCCGCCGCGTCGTACCGGTACTGGTCGGCGACGCCCGCCGCGTACTGGGGGGTGGACGGGGAGAGCGGTCCGGTGGCGGCCGGGAAGACGCCGAAGTAGAGCTTCTGGACGATCAGGTGCCAGTCGATGCCGTTGCGCAGCGCCCGGCGCAGCCGGACGTCGGCGAGCGGGCCCTTCTCGGTGTTGGGGTTCAGGCTCCACGGCACGCCGGGGGAGACGGCGCTCTGCACGGTGAACTTCGGGTCGGCCTTGAGCCTGGCGACGTTGACAGGGGCGATCGCGGCGGCGGCGTCGGCCTGACCGCTGGTCAGCGCGCCCTGGCGGGAGGAGCTGTCGGGGACGATCCGTACGGTGAGCCGGTCCAGGTGGGCGGCGCCCCGGTTGGCGGCGCCCTCGGGGGCCCAGGCGTAGTCGGCGCGGCGCTGGTAGGTGATGCCCTGCTGCGGGGTGAACCCCTCGGCGCTGGTGAAGGGGCCGGTGCCGACGATCTTCGAGCAGAGCGCCTTGGGGTCGCCGGCCAGGGTGGCGGGCGACTCGATGCCGAGGCTCGGGGAGGCCAGGCCGGTGAGGAACGAGGAGGCGGGCGCGGCGAGGGTGACCTCCACGGTCTGCGGGTCGACCACCCTGGCCGAGCGGTAGTTCTCGATCAGCTGGGCGGCGCCGGCGGACTTGGTGGCGGGGGCGACCACGTGGTCCAGGTTGGCCTTCACGGCGGCGGCGTCGAAGGCGGTGCCGTCGCTGAAGGTGACGCCGGTGCGCAGGGTGAAGGTGTAGGTCTTCTGGTCCTCGGAGATCTTCCAGGACTTCGCCAGCCAGGGCTGGACGGTGCCGCTGTCGTCCTGCCACACCAGGGAGTCCAGCGCAGCCCGGGAGAACAGGGCGTCGGCCTGGCCCTGGTGCGGGTCGAGGCAGGTCGGGCCGTAGGGGACGGCGAGGGTGAGGGTGCCGCCGGCCACCGGCCGGTCGCCGCCGGCGGCGTCGGCGCCGCCCGGTGTGGTCGCGGAGCCGGCGCAGGCGGCGGTCAGCGGGAGCACGGTGAGGGCGGCGACGAGGCCGAGTCTGGAGCGGAACCCCCTGCTGTGCACGGCGGTTCGGTGCCGGGTCGCGGTCCTGGCGGCGGCGGGGGCGGCGGCGGGGGCGAGGGTGTCGGGGTGCGGTCGCATGGCGGGGCTTCTCTCCGAGGCGCGGACGGCGGCGGGGCCGCCGGGGACGGGTCGGGGTCGCCGCGAGGGCCGTCGCGCCGGCCGGTCAGTGGCTGCCGGGCCGCGCGGGGGCACAACGCGGCCGGGTACAGAGCGCGCTGTCGGTACGGGAGAGGTCGATCGCCCGGCGGGTGGCGGCGAGCAGCGGGCGCATGCCCGGCAGGCCACGCGTGGCGGACACCCCGTACTCCTAGGAGACCGGCTCCGGAACCGGAGCGCCGATGAATGGTCAGTTCTCGCCCAGGGACTGGCGCGAAACGATTCCCACTGACCCGGGTAGTTAATCAGACTGAACTGGGTTGTTCAATTGCCGTCCGCTCCATGGGAGGCGGCACCCGAGACGGCACCTGCCCCAGCAAGGCTCCTGGTACGCAGCCTCCCCTGAAACTGAACTCATGAGTTCAGATCCGATTTAGCAAGCACCTGTGCGCTACTGTGAGGAACGTGAACGAACGTGAACTCCCGGGTACGGGCCGTGGCCGGATCGACAAGCGCAGCGCCATCCTGGACGCCGCGGTCAAGGTGTTCACGCGCGAGGGCTACGCCCAGGCGGGCATCGACGCCATCGCCGCGGCGGCCGGAGTGGCCAAGCCGACGCTCTACAACCACTTCGGGGACAAGGAGAACCTCTTCCGGGTGGTGATGCGGGACGGCGCCGAACGCACCGCCAACCGCATCGTCGCCGCCCTCGCCAGCCTCCCCGACGACGGACAGGACCTCGCGGCCGAACTGGAACGGGTGGCCCACCGCGTGGTCGAGTGCCAGCTCAGCGACGAGGGCTGGGCCCTGCAACGGCTGCTCTACGCCGAGGCCTCCCGGCTGCCCGACCTCTACGACCAGGTCGTGGCCCGCGGCTCCCAGCCCGTCCAGGACGTCCTGGCCGGCCGCCTCTCCAGCCTGGCCAACCGCGGCCACCTGGACCTCGACGACCCGGCCGTGGCGGCGGCCCAGTTCATCGCCCTGGTCTCCGGCAACCTCCCCGGCCTCTCCGCCCTCGGCACCAGGCCCGTCGCCCCCGCCGACCTCGCCACCGCCGTCCGCACCGGCGTCGACACCTTCCTGCGCGCCTTCGGCACCCCGCGCCGCCGTCCGGCCCGCCGCTCCTGACCGGCGGCGGCGCCCCCCGGACGATCGGCTTCATCGCTCTGTCATCGCCCGCTGCGATGGTCCTCCGGTGACCTGGGCCCACCACGCACCGCAACGGAGCGGGCGGGCGGGCCGACCTCGTGGGGAGGAAACGCCATGCAAGCACGAAAGATCGCCGCCGCGTCCGCCGGGCTCCTGCTGACGGTGGGGCTGACGGCGGCCCAAGGCGCCACGGCACAGGCGGCGACCACGCGCGTGGCCGCCCCGTGCGAGGGCACCTACACGATCGTCGTCGGGGGCACCGGCAGCTCCTGGAACAACGACGGCTTCTACGGCAACATCCAGCAGCACGTCGGCTACCCGACGCAGATCCCCAACGGGGCGAGCACCCGGGCGGGCGTCAGCGAGCTGAACCGGCTGGTCCGCGACCAGCGCGCGGCCTGTCCCGACCAGCACGTCAAGATGGCCGGGTACTCGCTGGGCGCCGGCGTGGTGCACGTGTGGGTGACCGAGAACTGGCAGACCTTCGGCAACGTCAACGCCATCCTGGTCGCCGACCCCAAGCGCCAGGGCCCGCCCGGGGCCAACGGCGGGGCCGTGCCGTTCGGCGGCATCATCGGCGCCCCGCTGGCGGGGGCCGACCGGTTCTTCGGCAACGTGCCGGTCAAGACGATCTGCCACTGGGACTACGTCTGTGACGAGTCCGCCGGCATCTGGACCTACCCGAACAACCACGTCAAGAACTACCCCGAAGACTTCAACATGGACCACCACAACGACGGCGCCAACGAGCAGTGGTACAACGGCGCCTGGTACCCGGCGAGCTGGTAGCCGCCCGTAGTCACCCGTAGCCGCCGGGCCCGCAACCGGCCCCCTCACCACCTGTCAGTGCCCGGGCGCCGCCCGGCCGCCGGCAGGTGGTGAGTCGTCTGCGGGGGGCGGTGGCGGGGGCGGGGGCCTGCGTCATCGGTCTGTCATCGCCCCTCCCTAGCGTGGCCGCGTACGGACAAAACCCTCGGATGACAGGGAAGGGACGGCCCGATGGCGCGGAGGGGACTCACAGCGAGGCTGCCGGTGGCGGTCTTGGCCGCGGTGGCACTGATGGGCACGACGGTGGCCGCCGGAGCACCGGCCGCCGGACCGGCGGCCACCGCCGGCGCACCGGACAAACCGACGATCCGCTACACCGAGTACGGCATCCCGCACATCATCGCCGCCGACCTGGCCGGGCTGGGGGAGGGCTACGGGTACGCCGCCGCCAAGGACAACATCTGCACCCTGGCCGACACCTACCTGATGGTCAACGCCCAGCGCTCCCGCTACCTGGGCCCGGACGGCAAGGCCAGCCCCGGCCAGAACCAGAACGTCACCACCAACCTCAACAGCGACCTCTACTTCCAGCGGATCAACGACAACCGGGTGGTGGAGGGGCTGATCGACCAGCCCGCGCCCAGGGGCCCGGAGCCGGAGGTCAAGGAGGCCATCCGCGGCTACGTCCAGGGCTACAACCGGTACCTGGCCGAGACCGGGGTCGGCAACATCACCGACCCGGCCTGCCGCGGCGCCGCCTGGGTGCGGCCGATCACCGAACTGGACGTCTACCGGCACGCCCACGCCGAGATCATCATGGGCAGCGCCGACCCGCTGGTGGACGGCGAGGTCAACGCCGCACCCCCGGGCGCCTCGGTCGCCGCCCAGCCCGGTGCCGCCCAGCCGGCCGCAGCCGCGCCGCAGCTCTCGCCGGAGGAGACCGGCAACCGGATCCGCGAGGCGATGGCCGCCGCCCGGCAGCAGGGCAGCATGGGCAGCAACGCCCTGGCGGTGGGCGCCCAGGGGGTGTCCGGGGGCACCAGCATGCTGCTGGCCAACCCGCACTTCCCCTGGCAGGGCAAGAACCGGATGTGGCAGGCCCAACTGACCATCCCGGGCCGCTTCAACGTCTCCGGGGCCAGCCTGCTCGGCCTGCCCGCCGTGAACATCGGGCACAACGACGACGTCGCCTGGAGCCACACCGTCGCCACGGTGGCCCCGTTCGGCCTGTTCGATGTCCAGGTGGACCCGCTGCACCCCACCAACTACCTGGTGGACGGCGTCTGGACGCCGATGACCTCGCAGCAGGTCGGGGTCGACGTGCTGAACCCGGACGGCTCGGTGGGCCGGGTCACCAGGACCCTCTGGGCCACCCGCTACGGCCCGATCACCACCTCGGTCCAGGGCATCCCGCTGCCCTGGGTCGTGAGCGCGCACGCGGTGCGGGACGCCAACATGGACAACCTGCGGGCGCTGAACACCTGGTTCCACCTCGACCAGGCCAAGGACGTCAACGAGGTGGTGAACGTCCTGGAGACCACCGAGGGCGTCCCCTTCTTCAACACCGTCGCCTCGGACCGCAAGGGCAACGCGCTCTACGCGGACATCCAGGCCACCCCGAACATCACCGACGCCCACGCGCAGTCCTGCCTCACCCTGACCGGCCAGATCCTGTTCAACCAGTCGCTGCGGCAGCCCAACGTGCCACCGGTGTCGATCTTCGACGGCAAACGCAGCGAGTGCGACTGGCCGAACGACCCGAACGCCGTCGCGCCGGGGCTGATGGACCCGCACCGGCAACCGCGGCTGATCCGCTCCGACTTCGTGGGCAACGCCAACGACAGCGCCTGGCTGGCCAACCCCGAGCAGCCGCTGTCCTTCCCCCGGGTGATGGGCGACAGCGCGGCGCCCCGGACGCTGCGCACCCAGCAGCTGATCCTCACCGCCCAGAACCGGATCAACGGCACCGACGGCCTGCCGGGCCGGGGCTTCACCCCGGAGACCATGCGGCAACTGCTGTTCTCCGACCACAGCAGGGCGGCCGACCTGGCCCTCAACGCCACCGTGAGCGCCTGCCAGGGCGCGCCGTTCGGGCTCGTGCTGGTGGACGGCAACCTGGTCAACATCAGCGAGGCGTGTCCGATCCTGGCCGCCTGGAACCACGACTTCACGCCGGAC
Source organism: Kitasatospora sp. NPDC059146 (assembly GCF_042786665.1). NCBI lineage: Bacteria > Bacillati > Actinomycetota > Actinomycetes > Kitasatosporales > Streptomycetaceae > Kitasatospora > Kitasatospora sp. NPDC059146. The sequence goes on from NZ_JBHZCY010000057.1 coordinate 48,948, forward strand.
AGCCGGGGTTCCTGGCTGTTCGAGAACGTCTGGTTCCTCCTGGGCGGCGGGCAGGCGATCGAGAAGCTGCCCTGGCGGGTGCCCTTCGACCCCAAGGACCCGGTGCACACGCCCAATTCGCTGGACGCCGGCAACGACGTCGTCCGCAACTCGGTCGCCCGGGCCGTGCTCTCCCTGCGCAACGCCGGCATCGCGCTGGACGCGCGGCTGTCGGACGTCCAGAAGGTCACCCGCAACGGCGAGCAGATCCCGGTCCCCGGCGCGATCCACGAAACGGGCGTGCTGAACGTGGTCACGCCCGGCACGGTCGACGGCAAGTTCGACATCACCTTCGGTTCCAGCTTCATCCAGGAGACCCGGTTCACCGCCGACGGGCCGCCGCAGGCCTCCTCGGTGCTGGCCTACTCCCAGTCCGCCAACCCGAACTCGCCGCACTACGCCGACCAGACCAAGCTGTTCTCGACCGGCCAGTGGGCGCCCGAGCGCTACACCGAGGAGCAGATCGCGGCCTCACCGGCCCTGGAGGTCAAGGTCCTTGACTGAGCCCCCGGCCGAGACCGCGCCGCACCCGACCACACCCACGAGGGGGACCACCATGACGAGGACACCGCACCGCCGGCGAAGGCTGGTGGCCCTGCTGGCCGCCGTCGCCGGCATCCTCGGGACGGCCACCACGGCCGCCCCGGCCGCTCCTGCCCAGGCCACCGCTCCGGCCCGGGCCACCGCCGCCGTCGGCACCGGGCTACCGCCGCGGATGACGGACGGGTACGGCCTGACCCAGGTCGACACGAGTGTGGGCGGCCCCACCAACTTCTACCTCACCGTCACCACCCCCGAGGTCACCGGCAAGCACCACATCAAGATCATCCTGCCGAGCGGCTACGGCGACGACCCGACCCGGCGCTACCCGGTGCTGTACTTCCTGCACGGTTCGCCCGACGACCCGATCCAGCAGAACTACCCGGCCCTGACCACGTCCAACGCGATGATCACCGTCATCCCGGACGGCGGCGCCTGCGGCTGGTACGCGAACTGGCTCAACCAGAACACCCAGCTCGGCGCCCAGAACTGGGAGAACTTCCACCTCAACCAGGTGATCCCGTTCATCGACGCCAACCTGCGCACCGTCGCCACCAAGAAGGGCCGCGCCGTCGCCGGGGTCTCCATGGGCGGGTTCGGCGCCCTCCACTACGCCCAGGACCGCCCCGACCTGTTCAGCCAGACCGCGTCCCTGTCCGGGGACATCGACCTGTCGGCCGACTCCATGGACCTGCGACTGGCCGTCGTCGCCTCCCTCATCGACGCCCAGGGCGCGCTCTGCGGCTCGGCCACCGGGTCCTGCGGTGACCCGAACAACGACCCCTACAAGCCGGGCGTGGACAGCGACGCCCTGTTCGGCACCCCCTACCCGGTGTTCAACGCGGACTGGCGGTGGAACGCGGCCGACCCCTCCCAGCACATGGACCGGCTCGCCGGCGTCGGGGTCTCCATCTACGTCGGCAACGGACACGGCTCGCCCACCGACCTGGAGTTCTGGCTCGAAGGCGCGTCCAAGCACGTCAAGGAGCACATGGACGCCCTGGGCATGCCCTACTACTACGTCGACTACGGCGACGGCTCCGCCTGGGGGAGCCAGTGCAACGGCGGCCACAACGCCTACTGCTGGGAACAGGACCTCCGGGACCTGATCCCCCGGCTGGAGCGGGCCTTCGCCTCCTGAGCCTTCCCGGCCGTGCCGGCCGTGCCGGCCGTGCCGGGTAGTCCGGCTACGGGCCCCACCGGGAACCTCTCCGGTGGGGCCTCGCCGTACCGTTCGCCGGGCGGGCTCAGGCCCCGCGCAGGATCAGCCGCTGCGTCCGCCGCAGCACGGGGCTCGGCGGGACCCCCAGCTCGTCGGCGAGCCTGCGGCGGGTGCGGTCGAACACGGCCAGCGCGTCCGCCTGGCGCCCGCCGCGGAACAGCGCACCCATCAGCATCGCCGCCACCGGCTCGTTCAGCGGGTGCTCCCCGGACAGCGCCATCAGCTCCGCGATCGCCCCGGCGTACTGCCCCAGCCGGAGCCGCCACTCCGAACGCCGCTGGGCGACGGTGATCCGACGCTCGGTCAGCCGCAGCCGCTCCAGTTCGGCGAGCGGGCCCGGCAGCCCGGCCAGCGGCTCCCCGCGGAACAGGTCCAGCGCCCGGGAACAGAGCCGGACCGCCTCCGACAGGTCGCCCGCCCGGTGGGCCGCCCCGGCGGCGGTGACCAGCTCCTCCATCCGGGCCAGGTCCACCTCGGTCGCCCCGGCGACCAGGCGGTAGCCGTACCGGTCGTGCTCGATCACCGAGCCCGGACAGTCCCCGAGGCGCAGGGCCTTGCGCAGCCGGTACACATGGACCGGCACCACATTGGTGACCGGCGGCTCCGACCCCCACACGCCGTCCAGCAGCTCCTGCTGGCTGACGGTCCGTCCCCGGTGCAGCGCCAGCGCCGCCAGCACGGCCTGCTGACGCAGGTGCCCCAGGTCCAGGTCCCTCCCGCCGTGCTGCGCCCGGAGCGGGCCGAGCACCGAGATCCGCACCTTCGCGGCGGCCGTCCGGACCGTGGCGCCGTTGGGCACCGACGCCGACCCGGGTGCCGAAGCCGGAGCCGACCCCGACCCCGGCGTACGGGGGCCGCGGCCGGGCGCCACCAGTCCGCAGTCGAAGGCGTGCACGATGGCGGCGGCCCGGTCGCGCAGCCCGAGCTTCCCGAGGACCCGCGCCAGGGCTCCGGCCACCGCCTCCTCGGTGACGGCGAGGGCGGCCGCGATCTCGTCGTCTCTCAGACCGCAGCCGACCGCCCGGAGCACCGCGCGCTCCTGGTCCCCGAGTTCGGCGCTGCTCGGCCGGGTGGTGGTGGCGGTCGTCGACATCGCTGCTCCCTGCACTCCGCGCCGCCCGGTCCGGCCGGCGCCGTCGACAAGGTAGTGGCGGCCCCGCCGGGCCCGGAATCCGGAACGATCCGGAGTGGCACGCGGGACGCCCCCCGGTGCGCCGCGGCGCTCAGGGGCAGTCGACGAGGGCCGGGCGGTCCTTGGTGCGGACGGCCGGGAGCCAGGCGGCGGCGGTGTCGGGGAGGTGGACCCGGTACCAGAGGGTGGAGGTGCGGTCCTCCTCGTCCACGATGGGCAGGCCGGTGGTGAGCCGGCAGTCGGCGTCGAGGGTGTCGCCGTGCCAGACCCGGGTGGGCACCACGTTGTCGGCCGTGTACGGGCGGTGCGGGTCGACGGCCAGGCCCAGGCTGCACGCGGGGTCGCGGTCGGCGCGGTCCTGGCAGCTGCGCTCGGCGTTGAAGACCCGGATCCGGCCGGGGTGCCCGGGCGACTCGGCGCGCGGCCAGAGCGCCGCGGCGGAACCGGCGGCCGTCGCGGCGGCGACCAGCGCGAGCAGGGCCAGGCGCAGCCGCGGGCGGCTGCGGCGGCGCGGCCGCCGTCCGGACCGGTGGTCACGGATCCGGGCCAGCAGGCTCTCCGCGGTGTGCGGGGCGCGGGCGGCGTGGCTCGGGGCGAGGCAGTCGGCGGCCAGCTCGCGCCAGAACGGCGGGACGTCGGAGGCCAGGCGCAGCGCGGCGCGGCCCTCGGCGTACTGCTGGGCGGCGGCGCTGCGCGCGGTCGGGGTGGCGCCGGGGAAGGGCGGGACGCCCGCGGCGAACACCTCGTGGATCACGATGCCCAGCGCCCAGATGTCGGCGGTGGTCCGGATCTTGACGCCCTGCTCGCCGAGCGGCTCCTTCCACCGCTCCGGCGGGAGGTAGTCGGGGGTGCCCATCGGGGCGCAGTGGCCGTGGGTGCCGGTGAGTTCGATGGCGAGGCCGAAGTCGGAGAGGCGGACCTCGCCGTCCCGGCCGATCAGGACGTTCTCGGGCTTGAGGTCGGTGTGCACCCAGCCGGAGCGGTGCAGGTGGGCCAGGCCCTCGCAGATGCCGGCCACGATCCGGCCGCCCCGGTCCTCGTCGACGCCGGTGGCGAGCAGTTCGCGCAGGGTGCACCGGGCGCGCTCCATGACCAGGACGATCGCGCCGTCCAGCGCGGGGTGGTCGGGGGCGGCCAGGGTGAGGGTGTCGAGCAGCGGGACCAGCCGGGGGTGCGGCGCCGTCCGGGCCAACTCGACCTCGCGGCGGGCGGCTTCGGCGACGCTGCGGGCCTGGCGGGGGGCGAGCCCGGCGGTCGGCAGCACCTTGAGTGCGACCGTGCCGTCCGCGTCCCCTCCGTCCCCTCCCGCGTTGCCGCCCGTCCCGCTTCGGCGCGCGGCGTAGACGGTCGCCCAGCCGCCCTCGCCGATGAGCCCCGTCACGGTCCACTCGCCGACCCGGTGGCCGGGTGGCAGCAGGTCCTCGCCGTCCCCGTAGAAGGCCGGATCGTGCATGCTCGCTGCCCTCCCTACCGTTCCCTAGCCCTACCGTCCGGGCCCGGCGTCTCGGGGCGCGGCAGCAGCGCGAGGTGCTCCTCGCGGACGATGCCGAACTTCAACGCCAGCCCGACGACGGCCTCGCGCTTGCCGCTGCGGCGGTCCGGGCGCCCCGCGCCGTCGGGCAGCTCGACGCGGAGCTTCTCGTCGGCGAGGTAGTCGAGGTGGGAGCTGACCGCACGCGCGGTCAGCCGGGCGCAGGCGGGGTGGCTGCGCAGCCGCGCGACCACCTGGGGGGTGGTGGGCACGGCGGCGGGGGAGAGGTCGCGCAGCCACGGCTCGCAGAGCGCGACCAGCACCAGGAAGTAGGTGGCCGTCTCGTCCAGCGAGTACGCCGTCATGGTGCGGCTCTCCCAGGAGCCGCCGCGGGCGTGCGGGTCGAGGTAGACGTGGTCGGGCGCGAACACCTGGAAGGACAGCGGGGTTTCGCGCCGCGAGGGCAGCACCACCCGGGCGAACTCGAAGGGGATCGGCGCGCCGATCCGGCGCGGCGGCACCCGGAGGTACTCGCCGGCGCCCTCCGGGTTCTCCACCAGGTAGGCGTGGGTGTTGCTGAGGTTGCTCAACTGCCAGTGGTCGTCCGTCGCGTGGATCTCCCCGGCCAGCCGGGACACCGACTCGTCGCCGAGCCGGAGCTCCACCGGCGTACCGGCCGAGCCCCGCCCGAAGCGCGCCCGCTCCCCGGGCCCGAGCCGCAGCGTCACCGCTTCGTCGCCGTTCCCCTCCGGCAGGTGGACGAGAATCCCACTCACCGTTCCCCCGTCCCGCGCACTGCTGTCCTGTGCCGCACCCCGACCGTTGCCCTGACGGACGGAACGTTACCTCCTTGAGCATGACAATAAACAGAATGGTGGTGCAGGCCACGTGACGGCGCGGACCGGCAGGCCGTGCCTGCCGATCCGCGCCGCCGGGGACTGCCGGGGGTGTCAGCCCACGGCGGGGCCGGCGGTGGTGTTGAGCCAGGCCCAGTCGGACCAGGTGGAGAAGCCC